>NZ_RCWD01000049.1:0-32889 GCF_018448965.1 Photorhabdus hainanensis
CAAAATACTTACGAACCGGTGAATCCCGGTGCCGGAGGATATAGCCCTGTTCTCCCCAACTGAGGGTGAAATCCGGGTGTTCCGGGTTGACGCTGTGGGTATAAGCGGCCGGTAAGGCAAAGTAAAGAGAAGCCCCTTCGGTGGTGCGGATTTCTACCCGGTCGCCGGTGGCAAGGGCGCATTCAGAGAAGCTGTCCGTCCAGCCCGGCCCCAGTAAGCCCTGTTCCCCCGGCGCCCAGCTGCGCAGAAACACCAGCGGCAGGGTCTGGCCGAGGGTGATATCGGTCCGCTGGTCAAACAGCTGGCCGGTAGTGACGTCAATCGGGTCGCCGGTAAAGAATTTTTTCGTCGCTTCCCGGTAACGTTTCACCCCCTGAGTTTCTCTGAAAGCGGTTTTGGCACAGCAGAGGGTTTTCCCCGATATCACTTTTCCGGCATGCCTGACGCCGGCAATCGCCCCGCTGACGGCCTTTTTACCGGCCTGTCGGGTAAACAGCTTACCCAGCCCTTTAAGGGCGCCTCGGGAAGGGGGCGCCAGAAATTCAACCGCCATCAGTATCGCCCGTTCCCAGGCGGAAAACTCTTCGGCGACAGCCAGGTAAGTTCCCTGACCGGAGCCGATAAACACCGTTTTGGCCCCGGATTTTATGGTGGCGCCGCACGCCAGTTTGTCATCGACCCGGGCCGCCGGCGAGCCGTTGATAAACACGGTTTCACTGCCCTGGGCAATCAGGGGCGGCGCGGGGTGTTTGCCACAGGCGGCGATATCGGTGGTGGCTCTGGCCGCCGGTTTGCCTTCGATAAAGACATTGGGGGAGCCGCTCGCCAGGGTGCCGCTTGGCGGGCCGATGCTGTCCACCATTTTCGTGACGGCCGAACTGGCGGCGCTGATGACATCGCCCAGGGCGAATGTGGCCGCGGTTCCCAGAGCAATGACCGCGACGGTCGCTAATCCCCCGGTGAGAACGGTCAGTCCCACCAGTGCCGAGGCCGCGGCAAAGACCGCCGCCCCTATCAACGCCCCGGTAATGGCGCCCGCCAGCGCCCCCAGGAAGCTGGCGTGTTTAATCGGGTCGCCCTCACGGGCGGCGGCCGGACCGGGGGAGCCCTGCGGCGGGGAGACGCGTACCGAGTGCTGCGCGCCGACCCGCGCTATCCGGGTGACGATTTCATCGCCAAGTGACATGGTGTTCCTCCTGTCAGGTCATCAGGCCGCCTGAAAACTGTGGACAATTGCCAGCAGGGTATCGCGCTGGCCGTCTTCAAAAGGCGCGGGGGAGGTCAGGTTGAAAGTCAGCAGCAGCGGACCCCGAATTTGCAGTATCACGGTCTGGTGCATGTCGCCTTCCGGGCTTTTCCACTGGTAATCCAGACGGCGGGCGGGTTGCTGGCTGAGGGTGATTTCACTGCGCTGATGCTCCTGGTACCCGGGCAGATGGGTGCAAAACTGTTCCAGGGTCTGTTCATAGTAAGCGTGGTTATCCATGCCGGCGGGGACCGGGGCGCGGCTGACCACCAGATTGATGCCGCTGTCGTCCGGCAGCACAAAGACATTCATGGATTCATCCCGCCAGTTGCCCGGGATAGTCAGTGAGCCTTCATTCATTTGATAGGTGATGTTTTCCATGTTTTTTCCGTTGTTGATTGAAACAGGTTGTCATGTTCCAGTGAACTTACCGGGCGTGGTCAGATAATAACAATCAGATAACAAGGTTAACTGAACGCATTATCAGGCTAGGGGAGCAGCTCATAAGCTGCCCCAAAGGTTAAAGCGCCTCGGGCAAGTTATGTCAGAACGATGAAAGCGCTGGCAGTCTGTGGCTGACAGTCTTATTGATAACCTGTATTGAACAGGCAACGTCGGGGATATGCTATTGCTGTTTAAGCGTCTGGTTAAGATAACTCATCAGTCGTTTTATGTGTTTAATATCCAATCAAGAACATATAATAAAAAATTCCTGTTGTCCCGTCCGTTTAGGTGATGACCATTTGATTAACTTAATAAATGTGACATAAATCCCAAATTTTTTAACTCGCTACACTCACCAAAAATCCGATTTAAGTGAAGATCAGGTTAATTAATATTCATCATATTCTTCAATGGTCACTTGCAGCGATAATATTTTCCCATTGCGCAGTAAAGTGACAGGAACAACGCTGCCGGGGCGTATTTCAGCCACTTGATCCATTGTTTCAACCGCAGAAATAGCGGGTTTATTATTGACGCTAGTAACGATATCACCCACTTTAATACCGGCTTTTTGTGCTGGTCCGTTTGCAGTCACCTGAAATACTCGTAGCCCTTGAAGCTGGTTAATATTGCCGTTAGAAGAGCGAATATGTGGCAGCTCTTGCGACGTTATGCCGATAAAACCCCGTATAACTCGTCCGTCACGGATAAGTTTCTGCATAATCTTAGTAGCGAGTTCAGTCGGAATAGCGAACCCCAACCCTTCTGGCGTTTCACCATTTTCACTTTTATCGAATGATAATGTATTGATACCCACTAGTTCGCCAAGGGTGTTAATCAGTGCGCCGCCGGAGTTACCTTGATTAATGGAAGCATCGGTCTGGAGAAAGTTTTGGCGGCGGGTAGGGCTTAATCCAACACGACCGGTGGCGCTAATAATCCCTTGAGTAATGGTTTGCCCCAAATTATAAGGATTACCAATGGCGAGAACGACATCTCCCACATGGGCTACTCGATTTGGATTAATCGTTATGACAGGCAGGTTTTCGGCATCAATTTTCAGGACGGCAAGATCCGTTAAACTGTCAGAGCCTATGACCAGGGCTTCATAAAAATGGCCGTCTTGCAGTGCGACAATAATTTGTCCTGCATTATTAATGACATGTTTATTGGTAAGGATGTAGCCTTTATCACTCATGATGACGCCGGAACCAAGGGTATGGTTTTCCCGGCCTTGATGAGAAAAACTCCCCATGTTGCTGCTGTAGACGTTAACCACGGCAGGCGCTGCCCTGCGGACACCTTTATTAAAGCTGAATGGAACTTCGTCATTACTGTTGCTGGTAATTGCAGACATCAGCCCGTTAGGGCGCAGTGATGGAATGGTAATCAGCAAAATTACAGCTACAAGTAATCCTAAAAAAGCAGAGCGCAGCAACTTGGCAATCATGGGTATTATTCAGTGTGAGTTAATGAGTCATTGCAGGATAACATAGAAATTAACGGATACCGCATTATGCTGTATCTACTTTTAACGCTTCGATTATCACGGTTGAGTTTTCATTAATCATAAAACGAAAAAATTTATACTGATGGTTTGCGTGGGTATTAAACTCTTTTTTATCGCATTTTGCTACAACCAGCGGGGTTTTAACGCTGTTTTTACTGTCTTTAATTTTTCGTTTTTACGTTTTTTATTGACTTCGTAACGTTGATATTTGTTCAGATTAAATCATGTGGGGTGCCGTTTTTCATATTGTTTGAAAGTTAGGGGGTCAGAAGTTTTCACTCATTCAGGTAAGATGAGATACGTTTTATCTGGATATGATAAAACAGTCGTTAAAAAGCCGTTTATGGTCTGCCAGTGTCGTTTTAAAATCTGGAAAAAATAGTCAGTGTGTTATGAAAAAACAGGTAAAAATTTTAATCATTAACGGTGAAAATAAGTGATTAGGGTTTTTAAAAAATGGGTAAAAATTCGATGCTATATTGATATTGAAAGAGAAAATATTCGGAAAAACCGGCCTTGAATTGATTAACACAGTGACCGCGTTAATCCAATAATAAGAGTAAAAATATTTAACCGGATTAACCGAATTAAGCTAATGTACTTAAATAAGCGGTTTTGCATGGGCTGTAAGGGGTTTACGAAAAACAGAGACAATCATTAAAGAAAATCGATAAACCTTTAGATTGATTAGATTAGCCGTATTAAACATGATGAAATAATCAGGCATTGAGTTTAAATATTATTAGCATATCGGTTATCTGCTCTGGTTTTAAAGTTAAAAAATTAAATATAGGAAAAAGGGAAAACTTAAACATCAGTTTAATGAAAAATGGGGAAGTTAAATGCGTATCAGGAAACGAAAAAACATAAGGTTTATAAAAACTGCTCAATGAACCCCCTCTTTTGCTTTAAAAAATAGGAAAGCCCCGGGAATGAGAGTTGTTTTAACGACTCCATCTCTTTTAACGTGGTTAACTTTCTCTTTTTACGTGTATTTCCCGCTTTTAGCGATCATAAGCGCTTTTTTATCGGTAATTAATTCATCTGAGGATTAAAAAAGCAGGTATCCCATTAATGCCAGATTTTTAAAAGGCACGGCATAAATAAAAAAGGTTTATTCCTTGCTATGATGATTTAAAAGTGAGTATACAGAGAGATTAAAGATTTATATAAGGATTTAACCCAATAGATACCTTCTTTATAAGGACAGTTAACTGCTTTTAATAAAAATCCATTAATCATTAACAGAGAGTTGAAAAGAAATCAGCAGGTAAAATAATGTTATTCGGCATGTTGATATTAAAATATTTTCTCACCGTTATTTTACTGAGCAAGTTATAAACATAACGCAATAAAAAGAAGTATAAAACGGTTAATGTGGTAGGATTTAACTTCTAAAAAGAGAGTTGATTATCAGAGAAAATATAAAGGGGTGTCTTTAATATTATCAGGCTGTTTATTGGCCTAATTTATGTGAAAAATAAAGGGTGATAGTCTATATAAACATCTCTGGATTGAGAGTAAACAGCCTCAGCAAAGATAAAAAGCGGGTATAATTAACGTTGGTTAAATGTAAAATACGATATGCCATGATGATTAAACTTAATAAAAATCAGGTATTAAAAGTGGTAAAAACAACGATTAAAACCTGATGCCAATTAAAATCAGAGGTTAAAACAATGGATTATATTTTTTCATAACTTAACGCGTTCTTTTTCCACAATATCCAGCCGTTCGGTTAAAAAGTCAGAGTTAGCTTTTTCTTGTGGTAAAAAGGAATTCCAACTGGGTTTAATCGGTCGCAGAATAATGATATCGCCTTCACGAATAATCTCCAATTCGTTCACTCCCTCGAAATCGAGGTCGTGAGGTAAACATACAGCTCGGTTATTGCCGTTTTTAAATACGACTACGGTTTTCATATTGAGTCCTCCAGAAAAACTATTTACAAACTCACCCGTCGCGAGGGATATCAACGGCTTTAAGACACAACGTTACGCTGTGTCTCAAATGGAATTATACCCGTCATCTTTCAAGTTGCCTCTTTGTTGGCTGCACTCACTCACCCCGGTCACATAGTTTCCTATGCTCCCAGGGATTCGTTCCCTTGCCGTCGCGATGTATCTTGAAATCCATAGGGTATAGATCGATTTTTACTAAAAATATTAATTTCTCAGTAACAAATAGATACTCTCTTCGCCGCGAAGAATGTTCAGTGCTATGACTGGCGGTTTAGAATCAATGACTTTGCGCAGTTCATTAATATTCTGTATCCGTTCATTATTGATCCCAACAATCAGGTCATTTTTCTGTAAGCCAGATAATGCCGCCGGTGAGTTTTGAGCGACACTATCTATTTTCACACCGTAAGTCCCTTTCACTTCGCCATTGCTCAGGGTTGCACCTTGCAGGGCAAGGGTCAGATTTCCGGCTTTGGTTGTTTGACCTTCACTGTTTTCCAGCGTAACAGAAACCTCCATTGGTTTACCTTTACGCAATAAGCCAATTTTAATTTCTTTACCTGGTATCGTTGTGCCGATTTTGGCTTTCAGCTCAGCAAAGCTACTAATCTTCTTACCATCAACGGAAACAAGAATGTCGCCGGATTTAATACCTGCTTTCGCGGCTGCGGATTTTGGTAGTACTTCACTGACAAATGCTCCACGCTGGGCATCGATATTGAATGCCTTGGCGATATCGGAATTCATTTCCATGCCTTTAATACCAAGAATACCGCGCTTGACTTCGCCATGAGCGATAAGTTGCTCGCTCAAGGTTTTTGCCATATTACTTGGGATTGCAAAGCCGATACCGATGTTACCGCCACCCGGGGCCAGAATAGCGGTATTGATACCGATTAATTCACCATTCAAATTAACCAGTGCGCCGCCGGAGTTGCCACGGTTAATAGAAGCATCCGTTTGGATGAAGTTTTCTAACCCTTCAAGGTTCAGACCACTACGCCCTAACGCAGAGATAATGCCGGAAGTCGCAGTTTGACCAAGGCCGAATGGATTACCAACCGCGACAGCAAAATCACCAACTCGGAGCTTATCGGAATCGGCCATAGTAATGGCAGTTAAATTCTTAGCATCTTTCAGTTGCAGCAGGGCGATATCCGTCTGAGGATCGCGACCTAATAATCTGGCTTCATATTCACGTCCATCATTTAGTTGGACACGGATTTTATCTGCATTCTCGATAACGTGATTGTTGGTTAATATATAACCTTTGGCGGCATCAATAATGACGCCTGAGCCAAGCCCTTGGAATGGGCGGGTACTTTCACGGCCCATTGGTAGATTTGGACCAAAGAAGAATCTGAATTCTTCGGGTATGCTCTGTTCCTGTTGTACTTGCGTACCGGAAACATGCACGCTGACAACGGCTGGCAGGACTTTTTCAAGCATCGGTGCAAGGCTTGGTAACGTCTGACCGGCAATAGCAGCAGGTAAAGCAGCGCTACTGATAGTCGGGATCGAAATTGTAGACAGTCCGATACTGATTGCTAACGCACTAAGGAGTAAGTGTTTTCTTTTCATCTAATTTTGTTCTCTTGTATACCTAAGCCAGAAGGCCAATGAAGTTAATTCCGGCAAGCAGCCATGATTATTCTATGACTGTTAATTATTAAATAAAGTTCATCGGGCAAACAGATTTTGCATGATTCTTTACAGGTATTTACATGATTGGGAAACAAAAGGACAAAACTTGCAGCTAGATAATAGATTTTACATTTGAATTAATGCTGTGGCACAAAACATGCCACAGCAAAAATTTTTACTGGTTTTTCTCGTTCATCGGACGAAACAGGCCGGAAGCGCCGTCGGAATAATCCTTTGGTGGCATTTTAACCGGAGCTTGATCATTATCCGCTTCTGATTCAGTCAATCGATAATTAAATGGATTGTCTTGTACTGGCATATTCGGCATCAGTTCATGAGAGCTTTTAGCCATATGCTGATATAACTGACGATAATCGCGAGCCATATTGTCGAGTAATTCTGCACTACGGGCAAAATGACCAACTAATTCTTTACGGTACTCTTCCAGTTCTGATTTATTATTCTCCAGTTCGGTTTGTAAGGCTTTCTGCTGGCGCAGCTTAGTGTTACCAAAACGCATAACTAGCGCCCCGATAACAAAACCAACTACCAATCCAATCAGTGCATACTCCCAAGTCATAGCTACTCCTTCATCAACATCGTTGTTCCGCAGAATGTTTCACTTAATTATCGTCACTATAACCGTTAATCTAGTTAGAGTGGAATATTGATCATGATTTACATTTGTTTGTAGACCTTATTCTGAACCTTATTGTAGACAATTGATCCGGTAATAAGGTCAATCTGAATCATAAAAACGATAAAAAATGGGCGATTATTTTAAGGATTGTTATTGTCATGCCATCATTGATTACCCCTTCATCATACTATCAAAAAGCCCTTTCCGAGGGTAAATACCAACCAGATGAGGTTCAGCGTCAAGTCGTTGCTCAGTTGGATACTATTCATCATGCTCTGATTAATGCTGCTCCCGGCCATCCCGTGAAACGCCAAAGCTTGAAAGGTCGTCTGAGTAAACTGTTAGGTAAGCCGATTTCAATGAGCTGTAGACCTGTTCAAGGGCTTTATATGTGGGGAGGCGTTGGTAGAGGGAAAACTTGGTTAATGGATATGTTTTACCAAAGTTTACCCAGTGAAAGAAAATTACGTTTGCATTTCCATCGTTTTATGCTGCGAGTGCATGAAGAGTTAAAGGCATTGCAAGGGCATGAAAATCCGCTGGATATTGTGGCGGATGGTTTTAAAGCGGAAACAGATGTGCTTTGCTTTGATGAGTTTTTCGTTTCCGATATTACCGATGCCATGATTCTCGGTACATTGTTGGAGGCGCTGTTTGTCAGGGGAATTACCTTGATTGCAACGTCCAATATTCCTCCTGATGAACTCTATCGCAATGGCTTACAGCGAGCTCGTTTTTTGCCTGCTATTGAGCAGATCAAAAAATATTGTGACGTTATGAATGTGGATTCGGGTATTGACTATCGGTTGCGCACATTGACGCAAGCTCATCTCTATTTCGCGCCTCTGAATGAAGATAATGAACGAGCGATGGATCGAATGTTTATTCTTTTGGCCGGTAATAGTAGTGAACAAGCTTCGGTGTTGGAAATTAACCATCGGCAGATGCCGGCGATTCGTAACGCTGATGGTGTATTGGCAATTGGATTTAAAGTTTTGTGTGAAGATGCGCGTAGTCAGATGGATTACATTGTTTTATCAAAACTTTATCACACTGTTTTGTTATATCAGGTTCCAGCGATAATGCCGGGTAATGAAAATGCCGCTCGCCGTTTTCTGGCTCTGGTTGATGAGTTTTATGAACGCCGGGTAAAGCTGATCATTAATGCGGCGGTGCCGATGGAGCAAATTTACCAAGGGGTATTGTTGACTTTCGAATACCAGCGTTGCTTATCTCGTTTGCAAGAGATGCAAAGCGAAGAGTATCTGAAATTACCTCATTTACCTTAATTTTGTGTTTATCCGTATATTTCAGATTCAAAACTGATTTTAAATATTCAAATTGGGGTCGATTTTTATTTTTGACTTCTCTATAATCTCGCGACCCCACGTTACAGCAATGTTTTTTTCCCAAAAACTTGCAATAGTGCCGGCATAGGCTATTCGAAGGGGTAGGTTTGCTGGACAAGAGTCGTGTGAACCTCAGCAAGTTTCTGAACCTTGAGTGTTCACCAACGTGTAACTTATTATTGGGTAAGCTTTAATGAAAACTTTTACAGCTAAACCAGAAACCGTAAAACGCGACTGGTATGTTGTTGACGCGGATGGCAAAACTTTGGGCCGTCTTGCAACTGAAGTGGCTCGTCGCCTGCGCGGCAAGCATAAAGCGGAATACACTCCGCATGTTGATACCGGTGATTACATCATCATCGTTAATGCAGAAAAAGTTGCAGTCACCGGCAACAAGCGTTCTGATAAAATCTATTATCACCACACCGGTCATATCGGTGGTATCAAGCAAGCGACCTTTGAAGAGATGATTGCTCGCCGTCCTGAGCGTGTAATTGAAATCGCGGTTAAAGGCATGCTGCCAAAAGGGCCACTGGGCCGTGCAATGTACCGTAAACTGAAAGTTTACGCCGGTAGCGAGCACAACCATGCGGCACAGCAACCGCAAGTTCTGGACATTTAATCGGGATTATAGGCAATGGCTGAAAATCAATACTACGGCACTGGTCGCCGCAAAAGCTCTTCCGCACGTGTCTTTATTAAGCCAGGTAGCGGTAATATCGTCATCAACAAACGCAGCCTTGAAGTTTACTTTGGCCGTGAAACAGCGCGCATGGTTGTTCGTCAGCCGCTGGAGTTGGTTGATATGTTGGGTAAACTGGATCTGTACATCACTGTTAAAGGTGGTGGTATTTCCGGTCAAGCAGGTGCAATCCGTCACGGTATCACCCGCGCACTGATGGCGTATGACGAAACTCTGCGTTCTGATCTTCGTAAAGCTGGCTTCGTTACCCGCGATGCTCGTGAAGTTGAACGTAAGAAAGTTGGTCTGCGTAAAGCACGTCGTCGTCCACAGTTCTCCAAGCGTTAATTTTTTGTCTTTATGGCAATTATTTAATGTGCAAACCCGTCTTTGTGGCGGGTTTTTTACTTAATTACCCATACACTTCCCCCAAAATGTACAAAATCTGGTAAACTAGTGCCAATTTTTGCCTCATCCATTTGTCTGCCTATTATCTGAACGATGGTAATTGCGTTGGATAGTAATTATGTTGGATAGTAATTGCGTTGGATAATAATTGTGTTGAGTAGCGCATTCCGTATTCACCGTTGCGTCGCAGAAACATAAAGGGTGAGAATGAATGAGTAAGAATAGTCGTGGTCATGTAGGGCTATTCATTCCTTTTTTAGATAAACTTGGAGGTTTTCATGGCTGTCGCTGCCAACAAACGTTCGGTAATGACTCTGTTTTCAGGCCCGGCCGACATTTTTAGCCATCAAGTGCGAATTGTATTGGCGGAAAAAGGTGTCAGCGTTGAAGTTGAACAGGTTGAGGCAGGTAACCTGCCACAGGACCTCATCGATCTGAACCCTTATCAGACAGTTCCGACTTTGGTTGATCGTGAGCTGACGCTATATGATTCCCGCATCATTATGGAATATCTGGATGAACGCTTTCCTCATCCACCATTAATGCCTGTATATCCAGTTGCCCGTGGTTCCAGCCGTTTGATGATGCACCGCATCGAAAAAGACTGGTACTCCCTGATGCATACTATTGAAGAAGGCAATTCTCAAGAAGCCAATACTGCCCGTAAACGATTAGCAGAAGAGTTGCTAGCAGTGGCGCCAATATTTAAAGAGATGCCATTCTTTATGAGCGAAGAATTCAGTTTGGTTGATTGTTATCTTGCTCCTTTACTATGGCGTTTACCGGTATTGGGTATAGAGTTACCGAGTTCTGGCACTAAAGATTTACAAATTTACATGCAGCGTGTCTTTGAACGTGATGCATTCTTGGCTTCGTTAACCGAAGCTGAACGTGAAATGCGCTTGCAATCCAGGAGCTGATTTATGGAGCTGTCTCAAATGTCTCCCCGTCGTCCTTATTTGTTGCGTGCTCACTACGAGTGGTTGCTCGATAATAATATGACTCCACATCTGGTTATAGACGTGACCTTACGTGGAGTTAATGTACCAATGGAATATGCCCGTGATGGGCAAATTGTGTTGAATATAGCGCCGAGAGCTGTTGGTAATCTTGAGTTAACTAATGATGAAGTACGCTTCAATGCCCGTTTTGGTGGTGTTCCCCGTCGGGTTAATGTACCGATGGCGGCGGTTATAGCGATTTATGGCCGTGAAAATGGGGCGGGAATGATGTTTGAGCCTGAAGCAGCTTATAAAGATGAATATCTTTTTAAATCCGCTTCAGATCAGGATAAAGCGGGTACCTCTGCATCTGCGACAGATAATCTGGTATTAGTTACGGATACACTGAGTGATGCCGAAGATAATAGTGGAACTTCACCTGATGATGAGCCACCAAAACCAACGAGAGGGCGTCCTGCTTTACGGGTAGTGAAATAAGCGTTATAAAGAGGGGGCAGCTTGCCTCCTTATTTTTTTAAATTTATTAATTAGAATTCTGTATTGTAGGCTTTTTCTAACTCCCAGAAACAATCTTCAGATCTGTCTTTAGCTTCTCTATCTGTGATGGTGCCTAAGCTCTTTTTGACCTTATCTACAAACGCTATTTTATTCTCTTTGGTTCCCAGTTCTTGTGGGATTGTGCAGATATCAGCCAATGATAGATTGTTTTCTTTATCTGCATTAGTAAGGACCTCGACAGGATTATTAATTAATGCCAGAGATAATGCGTAGCGTATCTCTTTGGCAAAATTTTGGTGCATGCTTTGCGTTAATTTAAAAGCTAGTTTTATCCAGTTGCGGTCACCAGTGGAGATTTCGTGAACGATTTCTTGTCTGGCCCCCATTTCACCTAATTCTGCCACCACAGAGTTGGTCCCTCTGTTTATAATTTCTTTAGTAATATCTTCGGGTGTCAAGGGCTGTGATAAAGCAAGTACCGTGTGACTGATAAACAGCATTGGAGACAACAAAATTAGGATTTTTATTAGCTTCATTAATGTTTCCAGTGTTTGTAGTTAAGTAAGTATCGTAGTGTTTAGCCCTATTGGTTGGAATATTTTATTTAAATTCTGTATTGATAAAAAATAATATTCTAAAATATTATGTATGACAGTAATAAGTCTGAAATGTTCATTAAATCTACTTACTTTTTTGTGTAAGGGTGGTTCGATTAATATAATTTATTGAACTGGTAATAGAAAGAGATGGGAGCTGAAAAGCTCCCTTGGTTGATTAGATGTTTAGATAATCAAGAATGCTTTGCGCGGCTTTACGCCCCTCGGCAATTGCGGTTACAACGAGATCTGAGCCACGGACAGCATCTCCACCAGCAAATATTTGCGGATTGCTGGTTTGAAAGGGAATGTCTGAGCTCTCTGGTGCGACAATGCGTCCCTGTTTATCCAAGGTTACTTGATGATCATTTAGCCAGTTCATGGTATGTGGTTTAAAGCCGAATGCCATGATCACTGCATCGGCCTTAAGCAGGTGTTCCGAGCCTGCGATAATTTCAGCTTGGCGGCGTCCATTCTCATCAGGTTGACCTAATTGAGTCCGTACCATTTTTATGCCACAAACTTGACCTGAATGGTTGATTTCGATACTGACCGGTTGCAGATTAAACAGAAACTCTACGCCTTCTTCCTTGGCATTTTTGACTTCACGCTGGGAGCCTGGCATGTTGATTTCGTCACGACGATAAGCACAAGTAACTGAAGCCGCTTTTTGGCGAATCGAGGTTCTGACACAATCCATTGCAGTATCACCGCCGCCAAGCACCACGACCCGCTTACCCTGCATATTGATGAAAGGTTGCGATTGTAGGGCGGGATAACCCATCAAATGCCGGGTATTGGCAGTCAGAAATGGCAGAGCGTCATAAACACCATCAGCATCTTCATTTGCCAGTCCCCCACGCATTGACTGATAGGTTCCTACGCCAAGGAATACTGCATCAAACTGCTCGGTCAGTTCAGATAAGGCAATATCTTTGCCTATTTCAGTATTGAGCCGGAATTCAATTCCCATCTCAGAGAAAATTTCACGGCGGCGTATCATGACCTCTTTTTCCAGTTTAAACGCCGGTATGCCAAAGGTGAGTAATCCACCGATTTCCGGGTGACGATCAAAAACAACGGCTTGTACGCCATTACGGGTTAATACATCAGCACAAGCTAGCCCCGCAGGGCCTGCGCCAATAATCGCAACCTGTTTGCCCGTTGGCTGAACTTGTGACATATCGGGCTTCCAGCCCATAGCAATCGCTTTGTCATTGATGTAGCGCTCAATATTACCAATCGTCACGGCGCCGAATTCATCATTCAGAGTACAGGCGCCTTCACAAAGGCGATCCTGTGGGCAAACACGACCACAAACTTCCGGCAGGCTGTTTGTTTGATGGGATAGATCAGCCGCTTCCATAATACGTCCTTCATTGGCAAGTTTAAGCCAATTGGGAATGTAGTTATGAACGGGACATTTCCATTCGCAATAAGGGTTACCGCAAGAAAGGCAGCGATCGGCCTGTGTCTGTGCCTGAATTGCTGAAAATGGCTCGTAGATTTCCACAAATTCTATTTTGCGGATTTTCAGCGGCTTTTTAGGCGGATCGACGCGTTGTAAGTCGATAAACTGATATACATTCTGGCTCATCTTGGCTCCTTATTGCGCTTGAATTCGCAATTCTGCGGAAGAACGACTGCGATGTCCCAGTAGGGCTTTCACATCACTGGATTTGGGTTTCACAAGCGCGAATTTACTCAGCCACTGTTGCCAGTTAGCAAGAATATCTTCACCGCGCTGAGAACCGGTCAGGAGGACGTGCTCAGTGATAAGCCCTCTCAAGTGTTCTTCGTGGATAGCTAAGGTAGCTACTGCCAGTACTTCGACTAACTCTGGGTTAACCCGTTTGCGGAAATCATCATTTTCATCCAAGACATAAGCAAAGCCGCCAGTCATTCCGGCACCAAAATTTATTCCAGTGCGTCCGAGAATACAGACGATACCTCCTGTCATATATTCACAGCCATTATCTCCTATACCTTCTACAACCGTAATCGCTCCTGAATTACGAACAGCGAAGCGTTCTCCTGCCCGCCCGGCAGCAAACAGTTTGCCCCCGGTTGCTCCGTAGAGACATGTGTTGCCAATGATGGTTGCCTGATGGCTTTTGAAGGCAGAACCCACCGGCGGGTGTATGACAATGCGGCCGCCAGCCATACCTTTACCGACATAATCGTTGGCATCGCCGATAAGTGCCAGCTCCAGACCGCCGGCGTTCCAAACGCCAAAACTTTGACCGGCAGTACCGTTGAAATGGATTTTTATTGGCGCCGCGGCGATCCCCTGATTACCATGTCGAGCAGCGATAAAACCGGAAAGGGACGCGCCCACTGAACGATCAGTATTACGGATATCGAAATAGAAAGTTTTACTTTGCTGGTTCTCAATATAGCTGGAAGCTTGAGCCAGTAAATTTTTATTCAGAGTCCCATTATCGAATGGTGGATTGTTTTCGGTGCAATATAATGTTTTGCCTTGATGGGGTTCTGCGGTTGCCAGGAGCGGATCAAGATTGAGTTTGCTCTGTTTTGCTGAAATACCTTCTAATACTTCAAGCAGGTCAGTTCGGCCAATTAAATCAGTTAGCTTTTTGACGCCCAATGCAGCCATAATCTCTCTGGTTTCACGGGCGATAAAGCGGAAATAGTTCATTACCCGCTCAGGCAATCCGTGGTAGTGGTCGCGACGTAATTTCTCATCCTGAGTGGCAACCCCGGTTGCACAGTTATTGAGATGGCAAATACGCAGATATTTGCATCCGAGGGCAACCATCGGTCCGGTGCCGAAACCGAAACTTTCAGCGCCAAGAATGGCCGCTTTGATAATATCTACGCCGGTTTTCAACCCGCCGTCAACTTGTAAGCGGATCTTATGGCGTAATCCGTTAGCAACTAGCGCTTGTTGGGTTTCCACCAGCCCTAACTCCCAAGGGCATCCGGCATACTTCACCGATGACAATGGGCTGGCGCCGGTACCGCCGTCATAACCTGCAATAGTAATTAAATCGGCATAAGCTTTGGCAACGCCAGTGGCAACAGTACCAACGCCGGGTTCTGAAACCAGTTTTACTGAGATCAGCGCATTGGGGTTGATCTGTTTTAGATCGAAAATCAACTGAGCCAAATCTTCAATAGAGTAAATATCGTGATGTGGTGGTGGAGAAATAAGTGTTACGCCGGGTACGGAATAACGCAGTTTTGCAATATACGGTGTTACCTTATCACCCGGTAATTGCCCACCTTCTCCGGGTTTAGCGCCTTGCGCGACTTTAATCTGAATCACATCGGCGTTGACCAGATAAGCTGGTGTTACACCGAATCGACCGGAAGCAACTTGTTTGATACGGGAAACCTTTTTTGTTCCGTAACGTGCGGGGTCTTCTCCACCTTCGCCGGAGTTGGAAAAACCGCCTAGCGTATTCATGGCTTCGGCCAGAGCTTCGTGTGCTTCGGGGCTTAATGCTCCAATCGACATCGCTGCGGTATCAAAGCGTTTAAACAGCTCTTCGGCAGGCTCTACTTCTTCAATAGGTAGAGGTTCAGCTTTTGTTTTTATCGCCAGTAAATCACGGATGGTGGTAATTGGACGTTGATTAACCAGACGAGAATATTTTAGGTAATCGTGATATTCGCCACTATGAACCGCAGCCTGTAAAGTACTTACAACATCGGGGTTATAAGCGTGGTATTCGCCGTTATGAACATATTTTAGCAATCCCCCCTGATCGAGTGGTTGACGTGCAAGCCATGCGCGTTTGGATAAGTTTCGCAGATCTTGCTCAAAATCGCTGAAATTAGCACCGCCAATTCGGCTGACAACGCCATTGAAGCAGAATTCAGTTAATTCGGAATGTAAGCCGACAGCTTCAAATAGTTTAGAACAGCGATAGGAGGCGATAGTCGAGATGCCCATTTTCGACATGATTTTATATAACCCTTTATTGATACCATTGCGGTAGTTAAGCATGACATCAGCATAGGGTTTATTAATTGTGCCATTATCGACCATTTTGGCCAGTGATTCATAAGCCAGGTAGGGATAAATCGCTGTGGCGCCAAATCCCAGTAGTACAGTGAAATGATGTGGATCACGGGCACTCGCTGTTTCTACTATCAGGTTGGTATCACAGCGTAGGTTTTTTTCTACCAAGCGATGTTGAATCGCGCCAACAGCCATAGGGGCTGGTATAGGTAACTTCTCCGGCGTAATGTTGCGGTCAGATAACACCAACAATACGGCGCCATCTCTGGCGAGTTGTTCTGCCTGGTCACACAATGCGAACAGGGCGTTTTGCAGATTGGTTTCTTGTGGATTGAAAGTTAAGTCTAATCGTTCTGCGCGATAGTGTGGACTTTGCTGCGTGATTAATTGATGAAAATCAGAGTAGAGCAGAATAGGGGATTTAAAACTTAATCGGTGTGCCTGTCCCTCTGCTTCGCAAAATACGTTCATCTCCCGCCCAATGCAGGTGGTGAGAGACATAACATGTGCTTCCCGTAGTGGGTCGATTGGCGGATTAGTAACTTGAGCGAATTGCTGGCGGAAATAGTCATAAATAATCCGTGGACGGCTGGAAAGGACGGCAAACGGTGTATCATCCCCCATTGAGCCGGTTGCTTCCTGACCATTCTCTCCCAAGACACGGATGATTTGATCTAGCTCTTCGTTGCTGTAGGCAAATTGTTTGTGATAGACCGCTAAGGATTGATCATTCAGATCCCGGTGACCAGCTTGATCTTCCAGTAATTCTTCAAATGGGGTCAGGCGTTTGACGTTTTTATCCATCCATTCTTTATAGGGATGGCGGCTTTTTAAGTCATTGTCTGTTTCTTCTGCATGAAGGATGCGGCCTTGGCGGGTATCAATCACGATAAGTTCACCGGGACCAACGCGCCCTTTTTCCACCACTTCGTCCGGTTGATAATCCCAGATGCCGATTTCGGAAGCACAGGTGATCAGCTTATCTTTGGTGATAACATAACGGGCCGGGCGCAAGCCATTGCGATCCAGATTACAGGCAGCATAGCGCCCATCTGACATAACTATGCCCGCCGGGCCATCCCACGGCTCCATGTGCATGGAGTTGAAATCAAAAAAAGCTCGCAGATCTTCATCCATATCAGGATTGTTTTGCCATGCGGGAGGAACTAGCAATCGCATAGCACGGATTAAATCCATGCCGCCGTTGAGAAACAGTTCCAGCATGTTATCCAGCGAGCTGGAATCTGACCCAGTTTCGTTGACAAAAGGGGCAGCCGTTTGCAGATCGGGAATCAGCGGCGTCTTGAATTTATAGGCTCTTGCTCGTGCCCACTGGCGGTTACCGGTGATAGTGTTTATTTCACCGTTATGGGCAAGATAGCGAAAAGGTTGTGCCAATGGCCAGCGTGGGACGGTATTGGTTGAGAAGCGCTGGTGGAATAGGCAAATTGCCGATTCTAAACGTAAATCAGCCAGATCGGGATAGAAGCGGGGTAAATCTGCCGCCATGCACAGCCCTTTATAGATAGTCACCAGATTGGACAGACTGCAAACATAAAAATCGTTGTCGCTAATGCGTTTTTCTATTCGACGACGAGCAACGAACAAACGGCGTTCTAAATCACGTGCACGCCAGCCTGCTGGTGCATTAACAAAAATCTGTTCGATACGGGGGAGGCTTGAAAGGGCTATTTCGCCCAGAATATCACTATTGATGGGGACTTCACGCCAACCAACGACTGACAGAGTTTCATTTTGTAGCTCTTGTTCGACGATTTCCCGGCAGTTTTGTGCAATCTGAGGATCTTGGCTGAGAAAGAGCATTCCGACGGCGTAATTGCGGGCTAAACGCCACTCTTGCTCCTGTGCGACCATCCGAAAAAAACGGTCAGGTTTTTGTAACAATAAACCACAACCATCACCGGTTTTGCCATCTGACAGGATTGCCCCACGATGTTGCATTCTTGCCAAGGCATGGATAGCGGTACGTACTACTTTGTGGCTTGGCTCCCCTTCAATATGGGCTATCAATCCAAAGCCACAGTTATCCTTTTCTTGAGATTTGTTATACAGCATATATGAACCTCCCGAGGTTCTGTCCGACTCTCACAGAAACTCACAGACATTTGTGAGATTAATATTTTTACTGGCGTCTGAATTGCGCCCTCAATCAACCACCACTTGTTTATTTGTGATAAACAGGTGGTGACTTAAATGATATTGTGCCACTGCATAATTATGGTTCAGATGAGAATCTGACAGATGATTTCCAGTGACTTTCCAAGTTAACTAGAAATATAAATCAGGTCAAATATAGCTGGGATAAGATAAGGATAGGTGGTGATTAAAGCTAACATTATAATTTTAAAGTAAAAAATTTAATATTGGAGTTATGTGATATAGATCATGTTAGGATTTTAATGTGATTTATATCACTAATATTAGTGTAATATCTGTTTTATATATGCTGTTAAACTTTTATTTATTAGATTTAAAGTCTAACCAATATAAACTTTAAAGAATTAATATGTATTTTTGTTCCTTTATAAGAATAAAGTTTTATCTTTTTGGGGAGGTTAAAGGAGTAAAAAAGAATTTTATGCTTATTTTATCAATGTATTTGATTATTTATTCATATTTTGATTGTGCGAAAAGACCGGCAAGAGTAAAACGCCAGAATAATGTTTGGTAAGTCATAACTAAAACTATTAAATAATACTATTGTTTTACCAGGTCAACAATTTCTGTTATTCCTTCAACGAAGTGGCCGGTCTTTTACGGTATGATCTGGAATGGTCATATTTAACGGGAGTTTTTATGAAATGAAGCTGCTCAGGGGCCTGGCCCAATATTATGTTGATTTAATGATGAAATTGGGGTTAGTGCGCTTTTCATTACTGCTTGCATCCGCATTGGTTGTTCTTGCAATGGGTGTACAGATGGTAGTCACTTTTTTGCTTCAAGGAGGAGTGCAAAGTATTGATTTAGTTCGCTCAATCTTTTTTGGTTTGTTGATTACGCCTTGGGCTGTCTATTTTCTTTCGGTTGTTGTTGAACAGCTTGAAGAGTCCCGTCAACGATTATCCAAATTAGTTGAAAAGTTGGAAGTTATGCGCCAGCGTGATCGGGAACTTAATCAGCAATTAAAAGACAACATTATTAAGCTTAATCAGGAGATTTCTGTAAGGGAAAAAGCTGAACAGGCGCATCTGATATTGTTGGATAAACTCAAAGAAGAGATGAAACACCGTGAGCAGACGCAGATTGAATTGGAACAGCAATCGGTATTGTTGAAATCTTTTCTCGATGCCTCTCCTGATTTGGTTTATTACCGTAATGAAAATAATGAGTTTTCTGGTTGTAACCGGGCGATGGAGTTGCTGACGGGGAAAAGCCAGAAACAACTGGTCGGGCTGACGCCAAACGACGTTTATGACAAAGAAGTTGCTCGCAAGGTGATGAAAACCGATGAAAAAGTGTTCCGTCATAATGTTGCGCTCACTTATGAACAGTGGCTGGTTTATCCCGATGGTCGGAAAGCCTGTTTTGAGCTTCGGAAAGTCCCTTTTTATGATCGGGTGGGAAAAAGACACGGGCTTATGGGATTTGGGCGCGATATAACGGAGCGTAAGCGCTATCAGGACGCTTTGGAGAATGCGAGTAGGGATAAGACTACTTTTATCTCAACGATTAGCCATGAGCTTCGTACACCTTTAAATGGCATTGTTGGTTTGAGCCGTATTCTGCTGGATACTGAGTTGACGTCTGAACAAAATAACTATCTGAAAACGATTCATGTCAGTGCGATCACGCTTGGTAATATTTTCAATGACATTATTGAAATGGATAAAATTGAACGGCGTAAAGTACAGATTGATAATCAGCCAATTGATTTTACCGGTTTTATATCCGATCTAGAAAACCTCGCTGGGCTGCTGGTGCAGCCGAAAGATATTAAATTTGTAATGAGTCCAGAACTGCCACTGCCTGCCAGAATCATGACGGATGGTACTCGCTTGCGCCAAATTTTGTGGAATTTGATTGGCAATGCGGTGAAATTTACGCAAAAAGGGGAGATTAATGTTCGGATCTGGTACGAAGAGGGGGAGCGCCTGCTGTTTGAAGTCACAGATACGGGGATTGGTATCCCATATGATGAGCAAGAGAAGATTTTTGCGATGTATTATCAAGTGAAAAGCAGTCATGGTGGTTGTCCGGCAACGGGAACCGGGATTGGATTGGCGGTATCCAAGCGTTTAGCCCAAAGTATGGGAGGGGATATTGTGGTGGAAAGTGAACCGGGACAAGGTTCTCGATTTACACTGTCTATCATTGCGCCTGCTATGGAGGAGAGTCTTCTATGCAAAGAAGATACAGAAGATTGCCCACTTCCGGCTTTGCATATCTTATTGGTAGAAGACATTGAGCTAAATGTGATTGTTGCTCGCTCTGTACTGGAGAAATTGGGTAACAGCGTGGAAGTCGCCATGAATGGTAAAGATGCGCTAGAAATGTTTGAGCCAGAAGAGTTCGATCTGGTATTGCTGGATATTCAGCTACCCGATATGACTGGATTAGATATTGCCCGCGAATTACGTCGGCGATATGCCAAAAAAGATCTGCCTCCACTGATTGCACTGACGGCAAATGTCTTAAAAGACAAAAAAGAGTATCTGGATGCGGGTATGAATGGTGTGTTGAGTAAGCCCCTCTCTGTGAATGCGTTAACCGCCATTATTGAACAATATTGGGGGGAGCAGTCTGTGCATCATATGCAGCCGGAAGAAGAGGAGTCAGGATTGGTGAAAAAAAATGAAGATTTACTTGATACAGAAATGCTTAACCAATACATCGAACTCGTTGGACCTCAGTTGATTAGCGATAGTCTGAGTGTGTTTGAAAAGATGATGCCGGGTTACTTGTCTGTTCTTGACTCGAACATGACAGCTAAAGACCAGAAAGGCATTACGGAGGAAGCGCATAAGATAAAAGGTGCCGCGGGATCGGTTGGATTGCATCATTTACAGCAACTGGCTCAGCAAATTCAATCACCTGATTTACCTGCATGGTGGGACAATGTTCAGGAATGGGTTGATGAGTTAAAGCAAGAATGGAGAAACGATACGGAAATTTTAAGAGAATGGTTGGCGGACACTGAAAAAAAATAACCCCAACCGAGGTTGGGGTGCGCGAATACTGCGCCAACACCAGGGAAAACTTTTTACACGCCTATTTAATAGATCTTTGGTTGCGGCGAGTAAATGGGGAATTCTCCGTACATCATACAAGTACCAACATAGCAAAGATAAGATTTTTTGTTACAAGATTCATTAAAATCTGTGATGAAGATTGGTGTTTAACCCCCTAAAGGGTTAAGCAATAATCTACTACAAATGGAGTGAGGTATGAAATCAGTTGCGGTTGTCTTAAGTGGATGTGGTGTCTTCGATGGTAGTGAAATTCATGAGTCAGTATTAACTATGCTTTCTTTAGACCGTTTAGGTGTTAAAATGAGCTTTTTTGCACCTGACGCACCACAACTTCATGTTATTAATCATATTAACGGCGAAGAAATAGGGGAAGAACGTAACATCCTACAGGAATCTGCCCGTATTTCGAGGGGAAAAATTAAGCCTTTATCACAAGCAAATGCAGATGAATTTGATGCCCTGATAATTCCTGGGGGATTTGGTGTTGCGAAGAATTTATGTGACTTTGCTGTTAAGACAGTTGATTGCGAAATAAATAAGAATTTATTAAGTTTGGTAAGGGCTATGCATAATCAACATAAACCGATGGGATTTATGTGCATTGCGCCTGTTATGTTGCCAAAATTACTTAATAAACCGGTGAAACTAACGGTCGGCAATGATCCTGAAACAGTTGCTCAAGTAGAGGCGATGGGGGGAGTCCATATAGTTTGTGAGGTAAATGATGTTGTTGTTGATTTAGAAAACAAAATTGTGACAACACCAGCCTACATGCTTGCTGAATCTATTTCTCAGGCAGAAGTGGGAATTGATAAACTTGTCAGAAAAGTATTGGAAATGACTGAGTAACTGGATGCGAAATCCTTTTCAATTTTTATGGTACTGGCTTAAAAAAATCGTAATCTCAGTTACTATCTTATGGATAGTTTCTGTTGTTGCATTTTCATTTTTGCCAGTGCCTTTTTCTATGGTTATGGTTGAGCGCCAGATTAGCGCCTGGTTATCAGTTAATTTTTCTTATGTGTCTCATTCTGACTGGGTAGGGCAAGGACAAATATCGCCAAATATCGCATTGGCTGTTATTGCTGCGGAAGATCAAAAATTTCCACAGCATTGGGGATTTGACTTTGATGCTATCGAAAGTGTGCTTGCACGTAACCAAAATAATTCTGGAAGACTCAGAGGAGCTTCAACGATTTCTCAGCAAACGGCCAAAAATTTATTTTTGTGGGATGGGCGTAGCTGGTTAAGAAAAGGGTTGGAAGCCGGGATGACCTTTGTCATAGAACTGGGATGGTCAAAAAGCAGGATTCTAACTGTTTACCTTAACATAGCAGAATTTGGTGATGGAATTTTTGGTGTTGAAGAGGCATCCAGACACTATTTTCATAAATCAGCCAGTAAATTGACGGCATCAGAAGCGGCTTTACTTGCTGCTGTATTGCCTAATCCACACCGTTATAAAGTTAACGCACCTTCGGCTTATGTTTTACAGCGTCAACAATGGATTTTGCGGCAAATGCGGTTGTTGGGCGGGGTGAGTTACCTTGAGAAAAATGGGTTAACGCAGAATGATTGAGGGAAGAATAGAGAAGTTATTCGGTTTGACGTTGGATGATGAAAAGAGGTAAAACGCCGGCGCCAAAAAATGACGCGGCCTAATACCCGGATGTTTGACCGATTTATCGCGTCATCATCTTCAATCAAGGTGGTTAATTCAGATAAGTAAATGCGGTTGTTACCCGCTTAACTCCGTTAGTTTCACTGGCAATTTTCGCTGCGGCGTTACCTTCCTGTTTGGTCAGAATGCCTAATAAAAAGACTTCGCTGTTTTCCGTAACGACTTTTATGTTAGATGACTTAACCGAATCGCTGGCCAAGATTTTTGAGCGTACTTTAGTTGTAATCCAGGTATCTTTGGACGCTGTACTTAATGCAACGGGTTTCCCCTGACGAATTTCATTGTAAACAGTGTGTGCTCCATCAACCCGCGACGCTATTTGTTTAGCTCGGTCTGAAAGGTTTGAATCCGGGCTTTGACCTGTCAGTAAAACTTTTCCTTGATAGGCGGTGGTAATAATGCGGGTTTGCTCTTTGAGCTGCTTATCTTTGTTAAGCGCATTACTGACACGGGCTTCGAGGGTACTATCATCAACCTGTTGACCAACTGTTCGGGGATCGGTTGCTGTTTTAGTCGCTACGGCGGCAGAGCCTACCACGACTGCGCCAATACACCCCTGTAACATCACAGCAGTGCAAATCGTAGCTAATAGGGAGAAAAATCGCATTATTGGCTCCTTAGTCATCCTGATGGGGAAAGAGTGTATTATCGATTAAGTCACATAAGCAGTTAACTGTTAGCATATGAACTTCTTGAATTCTGGCACTGCGATGAGATGGAATACGAATCTCTACATCTTGTGGCCCGAGTAAGCCGGCAAGCTCGCCGCCATCGTAGCCAGTAAGGGCGACAATCGTCATATCGCGGGTTACAGCGGCTTCAACGGCTTTAACAATATCACGGCTATTACCATGCGTGGAAATCGCTAATAACACATCGCCAGGCTGACCTAATGCCCGTACTTGTTTAGCATAAATTTCATCATGCTGTTTATTGCTTGAAATTGCAGTAATAACCACATTGTCTGCGTTAAGCGACAATGCAGGCAGACTTGGACGTTCAGTCTCAAACCGGTTGATCATATTGGCGGCAAACCGTTGGGCGGTTGCGGCTGAGCCGCCATTACCACAGCAAAGAATTTTGCTACCATTCAGTAATGACTGAACCATCATCATTGCCGCTCGCGAAATAGCATCAGGTAATGCTTCTGCGGCTGCAATCTGAGTTTGAATACTTTCTGTAAAACAGACTTTAATTCTATCCAGCACCTTTATAACCTATTCAGTATCATTTTAACGAGAGAACTCATTTTGATTGAAGGCATTTTGCAACCATTCAAATTGTTGACCAGTAATAGCACAAATATCAAAGCGACAAGAAGAGGTTTCAAAACATTCGCCCCGTTGCGACAACCATATTGCGGCCGCGTGTAATAATTTTTTACGCTTGCTATGGGTGACTGTCGCAAGTGCATCTCCATGTTGTCCCGATTTGCGGAAACGGACCTCAATAAAAACCCAAGTTTGCTTGTCTTTCATAATCAGGTCAATTTCACCACCGCGAACTTTCACATTTGCGGCGATAAAAGATAATCCTTGTTTTTGTAAAAACAACTTTGCCTGCTCTTCATAGTTGCGTCCTAGCGAATAACTTGTCGGCTTTTTTATTTTCATCCTGCTTTTTTATTTTCATTCTGAAATGAGTCATTTGAATTGAAAGGCCGCTTGGTAACAAGCGGCCAATTACTTAATCAAATAGCCGTGATTTGTCCTTGATGATATTTCATCCATGAGAGCTGTCGGAAAATGGTGCAGTTTTCCTGAACGGACAGCACCCCTGAAGCACCATTGAGATGGAAATCACTTTGAAGTTGGACCTGACTGAATTGATTTGCTAATGACCAGGCATCAATGCCCATAGCGTAAAGGCGCATTAAAGAGTAATCATTTGCAAACTTATTGGCTGCTTGCTGCACCAGCGGCAAGTTAGCACCGGCGATTAAGGGAATGTCACTGAATTGCATTCCTTCCATCTCCAGACGGAAATCGGGACCGACGCCAGCCTGATTACTACGGGAGCTTGCGTAAAGGGCCGGCTTATCGCGGGAACTGATCGCCATATCAATCATTGTCTTAATCAGCGTCAGTTCATCCAGAGTAGAAACAATATAAACGGCATCCACTGGGCCGCCGGTAGAGGCAGGAACGGCATTGGTGTTTATCTGAGGGATTTCTAGATCACCAATGGCGATTGATGTAGGTTGATTGCTTGTAACATTGACGGCTGTTCCTGTCAGGCGGATACCCGTTCCTCTATTAATTAATTGTTTCAGTTCGGCGGAAGAGCCAAAGGTTTGTTGCAGAACAGTATGCCCCCCTTGTTTTTGCCATTCCTGTGCAAAGGCGTTGGCCATGCGGTCGCCAAAAGTTCCTCTGGGGACCAAAATCAGAGGATTCTGTTTCTGTTGCTGCCAAATGTGTTCTGCGGCATTTTTCGCTTCATCTTCTGGCGATAAAGAAAAATAGCAGATATTGGGCTGTGGTTGAGCATTATCTAACTCGTTGAGTACTAGCATATTTAATGAAGTATTTATCTGAGCGAGTTTAACCACATCGGGTTTAAGTAACGGTCCGACAACTAAATTCACGCCGTCCTGCTTAGCCTGCATTAGTAAATTTTCCAATGGCTGACTGGCGGTGTCATAGATTTTGACCTGTTGTGTATTAATCGGCGCATTGGCTATGACAGGGGTTGTCTGAATAGTTGGTGTTGCTGATTCTACGGGCGCCGCTTCACTGGGGGAGATATCGGCAGAAACCACGCCATCTGACGTACTATTGCTGTCTGCTATAGATAAATTTTCCGGGTTTGCTGTTGGCAGTGATGGACTTGGTAGACCGGCCTGAGCATCAAGAAAACCTTGGCGAATAGCTTCACCGAATACTTTTGCTTGACCACTTAATGGCAGGAACAGAGCTAGATGAATATTTGTATCTTGCTGTTGGATGGCTGCCTGTTGTAACTGAGTCGGGAGTGACAGTGCGGCAGGGTTTTGTGGATAACGAATTTTCCAGTCATGGATAGCCGCCTGTAGTTTGTCAGAGTCCTGTTTGTTATCCTGATAGGCACTGAGTAAGTCCAGCCAGCCTTGCAGAACATTTTCATCAGCGTTGATGACTAACCTACGGCGCTCTTGTGGTGAAAGACGGGTCAACATTTGCCAGGTGTCATCAATATTTTTTTGATGAGCCGCGCTCTCTTTCAGAAGTGGTTCCTGAGCGATATAAGCACGGATGACATCAAGAGAAGGTTCGCCATGAGCGGCATCAATGATGGATTGATAACGGGCGATTTCTGTACTGATTTTGTCCTGAATTTGCGAAGGTTGTTGTCCCTGTTGGTCAGGCACGGTACATCCTGCGATGATCATAACTGCCAGCATAGCTGAACAGACTAAACCAGTTTTGATACGCACAAAAATTGAGGAAAGCATACTGTATCCAGCGATGTTTTTTTCAAAGATGCTCAATTTTAAATCGGCCATTCGGATGAAACAATGAATCAACCTAATCGAGCAGTGGTTACGACATCCACGCTATATGTTGTGCCAACCCCCATTGGAAACCTGGGTGATATCACTCAGCGTGCGCTTGAAGTTCTTGAGCATGTCGATCTGATTGCAGCCGAAGATACGCGACATACTGGCTTGTTGCTTCAACATTTTGCCATTAATGCGCGCATGTTCGCACTTCATGATCATAATGAACAGCAGAAAGCAGATCAATTAATTACAAAGCTCCAACAAGGGCAAAGTATTGCGTTAGTCTCTGATGCAGGAACGCCTCTGATTAATGATCCTGGTTATCATGTGGTTCGCCGTTGTCGTGAAGCCGGTATTCATGTTGTCCCACTTCCAGGACCTTGTGCGGCGATAACCGCTTTGTCTGCTGCGGGTCTGCCATCAGATCGTTTCTGTTACGAAGGATTTTTGCCCGCAAAACGTAAAAGCCGGAGTGATACGTTGCGGGCTTTGGAAAAGGAGGCGCGTACATTAATTTTTTATGAATCTACTCATCGTCTGATCGATAGTTTGGAAGATATGGTTGAAGTGTGGGGAGCTGAACGTTACGTCGTTCTGGCGCGAGAATTGACAAAAACTTGGGAATCTATTCAGGGGATGCCAGTAGGTGAACTGTTGGCGTGGGTTAAGGAAGATGAAACCCGTCGCCGTGGTGAAATGGTATTGATCGTTGAAGGCTATAAAAAACTGGATGACGATGTTTTGTCTCCAGAGGCATTAAGAACACTGGCGCTTCTTCAACAAGAATTGCCGTTGAAAAAGGCGGCTGCATTGGCGGCAGAGATTCATGGTGTGAAGAAAAATGCGCTTTATCGTCATGGGTTGGGACAGAGTGAAGAATAATGGTAATTGCTGATATACCGGGCAGATAATCAGTAAATGCCTATACCCGTCATCTTTCAAGTTGCCTCTTTGTTGGCTGCACTCGCTCACCCCGGTCACATAGTTAGCTATGCTCCCGGGGATTCACTCCCTTGCCGTCGCGATGCATCTTGAAATCCATAGGGTATATACATCGTCAGGCAAACCCCTTATAATCCGCCGCGGAGTTGACTAGACAGTCGCTGCTTTACCATTAATCCTTTGGACGATGGGTAGAGGAGAGGAAAGTCCGGGCTCCACAGGGCAGGGTGCCAGATAACGTCTGGGGGGTGAAAGCCCACGACCAGTGCAACAGAGAGCAAACCGCCGATGGCCTGCTTAATGTAGGATCAGGTAAGGGTGAAAGGGTGCGGTAAGAGCGCACCGCACGGTTGGTAACAGTCCGTGGCACGGTAAACTCCACCCGGAGCAAGGCCAAATAGGGGTTCATTAGGTACGGCCCGTATCGAACCCGGGTAGGCTGCTTGAGCCAGTGCGTAAGTTCTGGCCTAGATGAATGGCTGTCCACGACAGAACCCGGCTTATCGGTCAACTTCACAAACTTAGCCCCATTAGATGAATCTGATGGGGCTTTCATTTTTCTAAGCAGCCAGATCAATTAACAGCCCTTGAAATTCAGTATCTGCTTTTAAAACCAAACGATTTTCTTCATGAATAAAAGCGCCATCTCCGCATTTAATCAAAATGTTGTCTTTGGAATTGCCTCTTATTTTTATATTTCCGTTTAGGGATTGCAGGTAGGCATGTTTTCCCTTCAATTGCAGATGATGAGATTGATTTTTAGTCAGGAAAATATGATTTACCCATACTTGCTGACGTAATTGCATACTGCCATCTTCTGCGGTTGGAGAAGCTAGCATAGCCAATGGTTGTTCTGGTAGCTCCATCCTTTGCAATGGTAAGCTTTCCTGCTGAGGAAAGGCATTCAGCCAAAGCTGCAAGCGAGTCAGTGGTTTGTTAGTACTGGCATTATATTCACTGTAGCTGATGCCTTGACGGGTAGAAAATAGCAAACATTCTCCCTTGCGGGCTCTGATGTAGTTGCCTTCGCTGTCACGGTATTCTGCTTCACCTTGTAGAATAATATTCAATATATCCACATGTGGATAGGATTTAGGTTGGAAAGCGGCTTTGGGGGCGATGACTTCTTGATTGAGTACACGTAGTGCGCCATAACCTAAAAAATTTGGGTCAAAATAGTGACCAAATGAAAATGTATAACGAGCCTGTAGCCAACCATAGTCAGCTTTCCCACATTGTTTTGCTGTTCTATTTATAATCATGATGGCGGTTACCTTGAAAAAAACACACACTAAGAATAGTAATTATCTGGACGGCGAAATGTTAGCCAGTTAATCTGGTCACCATATTCAAATTTCCTGATTGAGAAAAATATGAGCAAAGAACGAGCGCTTACACTGGAATCTCTCCGGGTCATGGATGCGATTGACCGGCGGGGAAGTTTTGCTGCGGCTGCTGATGAACTTGGCCGTGTTCCTTCTGCACTTAGCTATACGATGCAAAAATTAGAAGAAGAGTTGGATGTGGTGCTGTTTGACCGTTCAGGTCACAGAACTAAATTCACCAATGTTGGTCGCATGTTGCTTGAGCGTGGACGTCAATTGCTTGAAGCTGCTGATAAATTAACCGCTGATGCAGAAGCGTTAGCGAGAGGCTGGGAAACTCACATGACAATTGTTTGTGAAGCGTTGGTTCCGGCTTCTTCATTATTCCCGTTAGTAGGTAAGCTTGCTCAAAAATCGAACACTCAGCTCTCTTTATTGACGGAGGTTTTGGCCGGTGCATGGGAGAGGTTGGAAACGGGTCGGGCGGATATTGTTATTGCCCCAGATATGCATTTCCGCGCATCGGCAGAAATTAATTCGCGTCAGCTTTACAGCATTACCAATGTTTATGTCGCTAGCCCTGATCATCCTATACACCAAGAGCCGGAGCCTTTGTCCGATGTCACGAGGGTGAAGTACCGTGGTATTGCCGTGGCGGATACAGCGAGGGAGCGCCCGGTGTTGACGGTTCAATTGTTAGATAAGCAACAACGTTTGACAGTAAGTACTCTGGAAGATAAACGCCGTGCTCTCTTGGCTGGATTGGGAGTTGCTACCATGCCTTATCCTATGGTGGAACAAGATATTGCAGAGGGCCGTTTGCGGGTGATTAGTTCTGAATACAGCCATGACACAAATGTCATTATGGCATGGAGACGAGACAGTATGGGGGAAGCTAAGTCTTGGTGTTTGCGGGAAATCCCTAAATTGTTTGTTAGTCGGTAAGTAGAAGCGATGTGAGCAATCAAAATTAGAAAACAGACTGTAAAAAACATGATTCGATGATTGTTTAACCTGTGTCTTCTTGCGCCCTAAATCTGGTTGTCGAAAGAGCTTGGCGGCTTTGCTACCAAGCTCTTTTTGAGCAGAGTTGTCATCACTGGTAGGTGTAAATTTTGTGATCTCTATTCGCTGAGTATTGAAGGTTCTATTTTTTGGGTGCCAGACAGTAATAAAAACAAGGAGACTTTCGTATTTATTAATAACACCAGAACGGTTTTCCCCTAGGTCAGAATGGTTGCCCTGATGTCAATATATTCTTATAGGGTTGTTGGCTCTATTATTGTGTATCTTTTCTTTAATCAATGGCAACAAATAGGACAGGCCATAGTGCATTTTTCTTTGGCAAGAAAGATGCTATTAAAACTTGACCATCAAGACGGTAGCTTATTAGTCGAGTCCGCTAAATGACCCTCACCATAGAAGTGCAATGAATGGCCTTCACGAGGTATCACTCGTATCGGACGTATTAGCTGGTTAATAGCAAAATAACTCTCCGGGACACTGCCCGGCAGTGGCGTTAAGTCCGGGTATTGACCGGCCCGGATAATCAGGCCATCACGGTAAGAAGTAATCACCACATCCCGGTAGGGGCGCAGTACCTGACGTATCCAGTATTCCCCACCCAGTCGGTTTACAAATCGCTTGGACAGCAGGGTGATCCAGTTAATGCCACGGATGGAATGTTCATACTGTAATTTAGCTGTGAACACTGCGGAGTTAACTTGCAAGGAAGGGTAACGTTGCGCCAGTTGATACTCTAAAGGACAGTAGTCATAGAAGTCGTTGGGTAAGACCAGACTGTAGCCACAGTCCCCACTGTCCGGTTCGAGTTGTTCACACAGAAAGTCCAGCCAGGCCATAAAACGAGCCATGCCGTCTTGTTCTTTTAAGTAATCCCAAGGCAGTGTCAGGCTTAGGTAAGAGCTATCATCGTCACCATTAGCTTCCCGGGAATCCAAGTAACGCATCAAATAACGAGGTGCCTCATCTTCATTTTTGGCATCACTGACCACCCAACCAGAAAACTGGTTTTTTTTCTGATTAAGAATACCCTCTTCCACTTTGGCAATATTTTCCGGCGAATATTTTCTTAATCCTTTCAGCTCATGACGGTGAAAACGCAGTTGAGTACCGAACTCCTCCCGAAAACGTCGGTAGCAGGCCAGAATGCGCTGTTTTTTCTCTAGGGTGTAACCCTGTTTAAAAAACAAGGTGATAGAAATCCCAAGACGAGAAACGGTCAGCCCATCGCCATTAGAGGAAGGTAAACGCGGCCAGTTGTGATCTCAACTGAGCAAAGTAATCTGAAGTATCCATATTTTCTCCGTTAATTATGAAGCGGTGGCGAATGTCACACTCGCCAATATTGTCAGGACGGCGGCTAACGCTGCGGCGGCGGCAGCTAAAATCTCCACCAGTGCAATCAGCGCGGCAGCGACGGCAAGGGTGACAAGGATAACAACGGCAACACCGGCAATAATCACCACCATTTCCAGCATGCCTTCCCCCACCTCTTTCAATATCTGTATCCAGCTAATGTTTTTAAGCTCTTCCGGGGTGATATCTGAACCCTGTTGCACCGTCTGCCAGCGGGCTTTTATCTCACTTTCAGTCCAGGTCACGATTTTTCCCGTTTGTTCACTGACCCAGGAAAACGCGTAGCTGACCTGATGGCTTATCGGGTCAATAACCTCTTCACACACCCACTTGCCGGCTTGATTTAACCAGGTATCAAACTGTGCAAGGAGTTCCCGGGTACTGTCGCGGACATAATTCAACCCATTTTCAGCCAGACCCGCCACTTCCTGCCCGAGGATAACCCAGTCTTCATAGCTGGGTAAAAACGACCAGCGGGAAGTACTGAGAAGCGGTGGATTTTTTGTCAGGGGTTGCGGAATGGTCCCCGGTACACCCTCTGCGGGAGGAGCGGGTAAAGCTTCGTCATCAGGAGGCGAACCCGGCGGTAGCGGGGCCAGTGGGATGGGATTTTTATAGTGTTGGGAACCGGGTTGATAAAGTTTTCGCCACGCTTCATCAGACTGTTTTTGCTCCTCAGTGCGGCTGTCATCGACGCGCATTACGCCAAAGCGTTTTTCTGTCGCAATCTGGATATAATCTGTTTCTTGCCCTTTACTGAGGGAATCCCCCGGAAATTTCACCTCAATTAACATTTTCAGATTATCAGGGTGCACAGAGCCATCAAAGTAGGTGGCACTTCTGCCCGGTCAGCGGAGAATCTCATCTTTAACCAGAATAATATCGGGTCGGCGAATACGTTTAACACCAAATTTCTCTACATCGTCGGCAGAAGGCCGGGCAAACGGATTACTGGACTGCGGTAAATTATCACCATAACGCCGTTTAGAGTCTTGGCTAGTCGCCAGCATGGGTAAGGGGACATCTTCCTCTCCTCGGATAGCAAACACCACTTCCGCTTTATAGGGCCACAGGAAGTCATGCTTAAGCTCCTCAACCTTAATCAATCCACTCATAATGACCTGATTAAGAAAGCGAATAGCCCCCAGCCTGGTGACAATCATTGCCGGCAGACGCAGGGCGTATTCGGCTTTTTCCGCCAGATAACAGGGATCTTCATCGGCGGGAAAGACGCCTATTTCCATCGTACAGGTGATTGATGTGACAGCCGGGCACATCTTGTCGTTGTTGGATATTGCCATACTTATTTCTCCATAAACTCCATAACATACTCTACGGGCGTGTTACCGCTGGCCCGGTATAAGGTTTGCTTCGGTTTCGGTGAGGCTTCCGGTGAACGCAGTTGCAGATTGTCTTCTGCCGCACTCTGCACCGTTATCGTTCTGCCCAGCCCATCAGTTTTACCCGGGATGACCTGACCATCGCCGGTGGTAATGGTGTAGGGGACATTCACCAATGGCTTATCGCTTTGCTCATTCAGCAGGGTATAGCGGGCTGAATAATCAAACAAAGCACCGGCGGATTTCTTGCCGGTAACATGGTCGGTCATGGTGATGCTGACCCCTTCGATACGAATATTCCCCATCGGGTCAATGACTATCTGTCCGCCAGCGGTTTGTAGCGGTAAGGGGGCCGCCAGTCCTGTCTCCCGGGAATAAAGGCGACCTCGTTGGTCAGGGTGGTCCCTTCGCCGCCGTCGTTTGACGCGACAGGTTGCTGCCCATAATGCGTGACAGACAACACCTGCCAGCGGTCATTCATGGCCTCTATGGGATGGGATTGCAGGGTAAAAATTTTGCCCGGACGCAGCAGGATACAGTTGGTTTTGGCGGTACCGACTTTGCTGTAGTTTTGTAACTGTTCCAGCCTCAGTTGGGTAAACG
>NZ_RCWD01000050.1:0-31777 GCF_018448965.1 Photorhabdus hainanensis
GCGCGGGCTGGACGGTGAGGTGATAAATGGTACGATGCGCATGCGTATCCCCCCGTATAGCTTGTGAGATAATGCCGCTAACCTGACGTTGCTCAACGTCGTTGAAAACCACCCGGAATTTCACAGATTGTAATAACAGTGATTCCAGATCAATATCGGCCCGTTTACTGACCAGCGTTAAGGATAGGGTAAATAATTCAGATAACTCCTCCTGTAAAGAAAATTCAGCTACCGCAAAAGTTTTCTCCGGCAAATCGGTAATATGACAAAGAAAGTGTAATCCATCGTTCATATGGACTCCTTATTTCTGATGTTGATGTTTATGAAATTGGTGACATAACCTTGTTAATCTGATTAGAAATAAATAAGCTATTCTGATAGCGTTACCTCATATTCATGTACATGAACCGAAAATCCACTAATTGAGTACCCTTATCAATCTTGCCGCCCGGATATTCAACCCACTCACCTTTCCCGTCAGTCACTGTAACCTTCGCCATTTTTGTTTCATCCAGTTTAGGCTTAAAGATAATTTTCCATTTAGCTCCTGGAGTTAACATCAGTCGAAAAGGGCGCATTTTTAATACTTCACCTTGTAAGGATACGGTTTTTGGAAATCCTTCAACTACTTCTAAAACAGGATAAATAACCGGGCTAAAATCAATCGTATTCGATGCGGGCATTTCGCTAATATTCGTCCGAGCAGCATCATTGATAAATGCGATTAAACCAGTCGCTGAATACGGAATAGCATCTTTCACTAGATGGTGGACATCGGTATAACTAATCGACACAAAGGCCCGATTAATTTTCCATTTACACCGGCCACCACCATTGAAAGGTAGTTTTGCCTGAAAGTAACCGGTTTTAGGATCAGCCTTTACATCCTTCAAACGTAATCCGTTATAAGTCGGTACCTTAAAAGGAGACATATTGGAATCCAGACGATATTCAAGGCAATCTTTTGAGATATACTCTGCGGACACATGTGGTTCGGTATATTTCGGTACTACCCCTTCTACGGTGATCCACTGATTCTCTTTAGGAGGTGAAAGCGGTTCGTTAGGGTCAGCACAGCCTGATATTAAAACCACTGATAAGATCGATAAGTACTGCTTGATATTTATCATGGTAAGTTTTCCTCAATTCCTACAGCGTTACTTCATGTTCATGTACATGAACCGAAAATCGACTTCTCGATCGCCGTAATCTATCTTGCCACCGGGATATTCAACCCATTCTTTCCCTTTAATCACTGTGACTTTCGCCATTTTGGTTTCATCCAACTTTGGTTTAAAGGTAATTTTCCATTCCATTCCTGGAGTTAATTTCAGTCGAAAGGAGCGCATTTTTGACACTTCACCTTGTAAATATACGCTTTTAGGAAATCCTTCAACCATTTCCAAAACAGGGTAGATAATGGGGCTAAAATTAATAGTATTTAGTGCCGCAGTTTCACTAATATTCGTCTGGGCAGCATCATTAATAAAGGCGGTTAAACCGGTTCCCGTATACGGCACAGCATCTTTCACCAGATGACTAACATCGGTATACCCCACTGCCACAGAAGCTTGATTGATTTTCCATTTACACCATCCTCCACCATTAAAAGGTAATTTCGCCTGAAAGTAACCAGTTTGTGGATCAGCTTTTACATTCAAATCCAATTCATAATAAGTCGGCACTTGATAAGGCGACATACCTGCATCAAGCTGATATCTAAGGCAGTCTTTTGAGATATATTGCGCAGACACATACGGTTTTGTGTATTTCGGCACGACACCTTCCACCGTAATCAACTGTTTCTTCCCGTCAGGCGAAAAAGGAAAAAGCCGGTCAAAAAAGGTGTCGCCAAACGCCCAGTAAATAAAATAGAGAAATAATAAGGCCAGCGTTATCTTCAATATTTTCATACGGACAGTTCCTGTTTATCACAGTAATGCTGTAAGGCCAGTTCCCCTTGTTCTTCCTGCTGGCTGACCGTCAGTGATTTTATTAACTGCTTATCCATATCCAGAAAATAGAGATTTCGGTAGTAAACATTGTCAGGGATAAGCATCTTATAACTGTCCATTTTCGCCTTAAATTGACGCTGACTGTCCTGACAGGCCGTAATCTTATCCGGCTCACATAACTCTCTGAGGCGCTTGTCAATATAACCCGCATATTTATACGAGCTATGGTTAGAGAAACCGAATCCGCCTTCCAAATCAGCACTTCTGTTTTCAACAAACAGTTTGTCTTTCTCTTGTTGACTGAGCTGATTAAATAACGCGTTTTGCCGCTCACCGGCCAGCGAAAAATCCTTTTCTGTCTCCTGATTTAACTCAGGAATTAAGTAGAGTTTTGTGGTGTTATCCAATATTTTTTCAGCAACACCCGTTATAAGAGAGGCATTCCGGACGGAAATCAGCCATTCCGGGCAACTGTTGGCTTGAAAAAAATGGACAACTTTACCATGATGCAAATAGATTTCTTTACTGGCTGTCGCCTGTTTAATTGACTGCATAATCGGTGACGGCGACAACAACTTCATCACTGCCCAGTCATACCCCGCCGGCGCCCAATAATTGAAAAAAACATTATCCATATCCTGCTCAAATGGCACAGCAGGGATGACATCATCTTCATTGACATGGCGATAGTGGATAATAGAAGATAATTCCTCTACCGCACTACGGGTTAATGTTCGCGGCATCCCGTAACTGTAGAGACAAGGATTGTGTTCTTTCAGTTGTGCGCTATGCAATAATGCCAGTGCGCCTCCCAGACTATGGCCGCAAATAAATAATCGCTTATTTGTAACCAAACTGGTGATATCTTGAAACACTGTTTCAGTTTTAAGTTTATCACTGGGAACGATTAACCTCCCCCCCAGATTAAATGCCTCCCAAAACCCTTTATGCACTTTACCATGATGAATAAACTCACTGCACAACGCTTTGTCATCATCGCAACTTAAAGCCAATGGCTGGAACGTGGCATCAGTCAGGTAATTATCCAGGCTAACGGTTCCCCGCCAACTAACAATCATATCTTTCTTACTGGCGGCATAAAACAGTTTGGTATCACCCTGCTTATTGTTCCCTATTTGTGAATCAATAAACTCCACCCGGGTATAACGTTCACTAAATGGCACATCACACACTACAGGAGTCGCCGATGCTTTTTCCACCTGATAAGGCAATTTTGAAACATCCACCATTTGCCGGTTAAAAAAGTGTTTAACGGAGCCTGCTACATTGACATCCCCATCGGCATAGGCCAGCACGCTCATCAAACACTGGTTATAAGCATTCACAATGGAATACTCCTTCTGATGATGTAGCAGCAGAACCCAAGCCCGGAATGGACATACCTCCAGCACATGCCGACAGTTGAGCGGACGGGAATAAAGCCCTTTGGGTTCCGGATCTGGGAAATGATAGGGAGGTGGGATGTCTTTGGGGTCCCACCCTTGAATCACTGGCAACCCATCACTGATCTGCCCGATAGTCACATAGCGATATTGATGGCCTTCTGCTTCCGCTTTTGGCTTCACCACCGAAAATTCTTCCCCTCGTTTTTCCCGCAACGGGCGCTGTTCCATCTCATCGGCCAACGATTGGGCGTGGATATACAATGTCACGGGATGAGCTGACAGGTCTTCTTCCCTGAGCACCCCGAAACCATCCGTCTTCCCTTTGCGCACATAATTCGGCAGCCCCTTGCTTATCAGGCTATAAGGCATATTAACCAGCGGCTTCCCCTGTTCATCCACCAACTGAAATTCCACCCAGTGTTTCAACAGCCTACAATCGAAGCATTCTCGCGGATCTAATGTACTCATCAGTGTTGTTTCCTTTGTTTACTATTACAAATAGGCACGCAGCCCGAACATCATGTGGTGAAAATCCCACAGGATTTCTCCCGTCTGGCTATCAATCACTTTCATCATCACAAAAGCTCTCATGCTGATGAAAAGCGTCATCAGGCGTGACACCACCAGACTGAACTGATGCATCTCCCCCTGATTGGCGTAACAATCCGGGTTCAATGTCAGGACGAGTTGATGGCCCCGCACTGGAACCCCTTTGTCCAGACGATCTATTAGGATGTTGTCCAGCCGAACGATACCGTCGATATGTTCCTGGATACGTTTGCTTAATGACTGGTCGTAGGAGAAATCGAATAGCCTGATAAGGTCTTTTAATGAATCAGTGTGAAAAGCCATCCAGGGTGACATGGAAAGGAAAGAGATGATTTTCCAGTTCGATCTATCTTCCTTATCCTCCGTTATTGATGGATGGCAGGCAGAAACCGGGGTGATATTGCTGACTTGCAGCCCCGAGGCATTTTCCCCCAGTTGATTGATAGCACTGATACCCAGATTAGCGGCTTGTGTCCGATAACCGGTAAATTGACAAAAAATGGATTGTGGCGGCAGGTTATCCGCTGGTTTGCCATTGCAATCAAAGAAGTGAAGATGTTGCAGGGTTCGCTGCAAAATATCGCGTTCCGTCCTAAGCTGATAATAGTAAAGAAACTCGGCGTCCGGCAGAAAATGGGCGGTTGGAATAAACTCTTTGATAGGCAGATAGCGGTAGGGTTGCCCGCGCTCCTGCTCCGGTTCAGTTGATGTATAAATGTGGTTCAGCTTGAACAGTTGCTTAGTCGAATCCAATGGGATTTGATAATGGTTGGCTTCACTGTTTACCGAGATCTTCGCACTCATCGGCTCCAGATGTCTTACCGGTACACAGTCCAACAGAAAGGTTTGGGAAATATCGTTTAACATCAGATGACCATCAAACCGAAAAATCAGCTCGAATGTCCGGTCTGCGTTCAACTTTACCAATCGACGATCTTTCTTGATATCAATCGTCACAAAATCATGTACATGGGGCAGATAATAGTACTCTGTCATCAGTTGCAAGATAGAGTATGGCGTGGTTTTCTGCGCGGGAAGGATAGCGACTTGCCGCGCGGTTCCCCACAATGCCGGGACAGGGTAACTGTCATCAAGACTGATGGTTTGATCCTGTGTTCGCAAAAAGACATCACACAGATGAAAGTCAAGCCATAAGGCTAATTCAGCGGCTTGCAGACGATCGCTGCCAAGAAAGAAATGCAGCGGTTGGCTGCGCCACTCTGAGGTATTCTCCGAACATTGCAGTGTTAACGTTATCTCACTGTACTCTGGGGTTGCGTTCAGTTGTCGATCAATCACTGTCAGTGGTTCGATGTGCAGAGGGCAGCAGGTTTCAAAACGGATTTCCTCTTCGCCTTCCCCGGCAGAAACCAGCGTCCCTTCGGGTAGCGTCAGCGCGGCCAGGTGATGTTTCCCGGTGGGTGAAAATTGAACGATGCTGGTGGGCGGGACCGGGCACATGGCATAGGGCCAAACCCATGCCATCATCCCTGATGTGAGTTCGGGAAATTCATCCTCAATCTTTTCGCGAATACGGGAGGCTGACAGCGCAAAGCCCTGCATCACTCGCTCAATATCCGGATCACCGGCGCCTTCGGATAAAAAATCTGCCAGATGCGGATTTTCTTTTGCGGCTTCCTGCGCCAATTGCCGTATATATTGCAATTCTTGTAGGAATAGAGACTGTTTTTTATTCATAACACATTGTCCTATAAGGTTTTTATCTGGGAAAATGTTTGCGAAGCGATCAAGACAGCTCCACAAGAGGTTTTCATGCCTTCCAGTGCAAGCCCTTGTTGATTAGTCCCGACTACGGACGAAGTTCCTTCCGCAATGGATTGATTCCCGCCACACATTGGACAGGACACCGGATCGTTAATCCGCGCTACCCCTTTGCCCAAAACCTGAAAACGCTCATCACCGGCTAACACCGAACCACCGTGAGAGGTTTTGTCACCTTGTCGTATGATATTTTTCAACATAAATCTCCTGCCAGAAAATGGAACTGATTGATCTCTTTACCCAAGAATTAAGGCAACAAAAATCCTATTACCATCGACACAAAGCACCGCTTATGCCGTGGGTAATAGCGAGTTGAATGACAGGAAGACAGATAATGTATTCCTATCAATTAATCCCTTGAATAAGGGAACAGGAGTTAAAATTTCCTTCATGTTACTTTGATGAAGGAGATTCGGTCATGATTATTAAATTATCATCAAATAGCAAGAAATAATTTCTATTTTTTTCATTTACAAAAAGTAGAAATTTGTAACACTTTGTTACAAATTCAATAAAGGATTAAGTTATTATAAATTTAATGGAGAATTTAATTGCCGGATATATTGACCACCTTACCCTACTTATTTTATCCCAGTGTTAACCGATTTCCTATTAAGAATAGAAATGTCTTAATAATTCAATAGCCGTGAAAGTCATCCTATCGATTAATAGCTACCTTCTCTGATTCATTCAGATTGTCCTGTATACCTTTTTTATAAATCAACAGCAATCTGATGTATGAAACGCCCACTTTATAGTAATAAATAACCATAACCGCTCCATACAAGAAACACTATCTATCAATAATTTACTGTAACCATTTTACACAATTTCCGCACGGAATGAAAATTAAGGGCAATTCTGGTTTTCTGACATAATTAAATCAAGAAATTAAAAATGGAATTATTCTCTTTTATTCCAATCATTCGTTATAATAATTTAAGTCAAAAATAACCATAAATTATTTTCCAGAATGAAATTAAGATTCCATAAAAAACAAAAGTAAAAGAAATAATTATAATATTAAATTAATCATTGTTTTAAAAATTATTATTGTTATTAAGGCAGGTCACAATATATGATATTTTTCATTGTTCATTCGAACATAAAAATATAAATTTTCATTCAGTCAAATATGTAAACATCTTTGACAAAACTATTTCTATAAAACATAATTTCAGAGGTAATACTATGTATAATTGGTCAGGAAGTGTTCCAGCTAACGCTGCAAACGGTAAACCCACAGGACTTATTCTCAAACAAGGAGATACAATCTCTGTTGTTGCACATGGATGGGTGCAATATGGTCTTGGTAATATTGAAGTATCATCACCTGATGGCCCTTTACCTAAGTATCCACAACCCACACCAATATCTCTCGTCGCTAAGATCGCCAACAAGAAGTTTGTAATTGGCGACGGAGTACTTCATAAAACAGTTCCTGTAGATGGAGAATTAATACTTTTATTCAATGACGTACCGGGTACTTTTGGTGATAACTCAGGTGAATTTCAAGTCGATGTCATAATAGAATCTCGGTATTCCCCTCTAAAGGAAATAATATAAAAACCGCATGAATATGCATTACCAATAAAGTAATAAACATTTTTATTGATATCATGCCAAGTGAAAAATCACATCATTTCACTTGGCAGATAAGAAAAAGGCCGCATTAAACAGCAGCCTCATCATTATTATTACTGTTTTCCACAAATGGATGCTTACTATGCTTTTCTTCAAACGATATATAAGTATCTACATCAAATAAAGAAAAAGATTCTATTTGGTCTATCGGTAATATATGTCGGAATTGATATACTGATAATGGTTCAGAGTTTAATGTTATTTCTTTTCTACTATAAATCTCCGTATATACCCGTCATCTTTCAAGTTGCCTCTTTGTTGGCTGCACTCGCTCACCCCGGTCACATAGTTCTCTATGCTCCCGGGGATTCGCTCCCTTGCCGTCGCGATGCATCTTGAAATCCATTGGGTATAATTATGCTCGACCGTAAAAGATAAGCTGTCTTTATCACGGTATCCACTTATAAATGGTATAATTGATACCATTGCATCTGAATGGGTATGGAAATTGTAAAACTTCGCTTCATCAACCATTCCAACATACACCTTTCGAGATTTGAGAGTAACCATAACAAGAAGACCGCACTCCAAGGATTCTAGTAATAATTCATTTACAGAATCTTTTTTCGCATTATTCCTAATGGCTTTAATCCGGTATGCATAGTTTTCTGATCTATTTTTAGCGATTGAAGCTTGGCTTATACTCATAAGAACCGTAGATATAACTACAATCCATGAGAAAAAGCTTGCAGTGGCGTATCTGAGTCCATTCAAGTCTGTAGCAAATGTAAACTGAGTGTATTTTGCGCCCAAATATGCAGGTACATTCATAATATACATTGCTAAATACAATAGAACATTAATAAATACAGCCATGACAAAGCCAGCGATTAAAAACTCACCGCCTTTTAAAGCTACTTGAAAGTAAGCATTCCACCCTTGCGCTTTTTGTAACTCAATTTTTGATGGTATGTCGCTATCAATATATTTATAGCCACAGATCAAAACAAAGGTAATAAAAACAGGCCACATAATAGTTATTTTCTCTTTGATAACGCTTTTATATTATGTTCAAAAGCCGCTATCACATCACTATTCTTTCTGTTAATCATGACAGTGCCGTCATTTCTAATCAGCAACCTCTGAGAACAGTCTTCAGTGGCGGCGCTTTCAGGCTTTATCAGTTTGGCAGTTCCTCTAATAATTTTATCAGGAGAAACATATGCCTTATCTATCAGTTTTGTAAATGATGACATAACCCCCTCCCCTTACCCTCTGTATTATTAAGACATAATTTAACCATAACGACTAATAAAAACTCAGCCTCTATACTAAGTTTACTTGCAAGTGATACTTGTATCAATCTGATAACACTATGTATGCACCAAACAAAACACAATATTGATATTTTATTCGGTTAATGTAGCTGCAATAAGATCTTATCTACTCAAAACCACATACAATCAATCGCATTAAAACTGTATATAACAACAGTATCATCTATGAGATCAACTGGAAAGAAGGTTTTGCCTATCAATAAAACAGGCCACGCAATGCGCAGCCGTTAATAAATTACACTACTGAATTAAGTAATCAGCGTATTACTTTTCCCGGACGCCTTCGATAGAGATCAGTAATTCCGCTTCCTGTGATTTAGGCCCTAAATCTTTTTGGAAATTAAAGTCTTTCAGTTTGATTTTACCGTAAGCGTCAAAACCTGCGCGGTAACCACCCCACGGATCTTTACCTTCACCCAGTAGTTCTGCATTCAGCACTACTGGCTTTGTCACACCATTTAAAGTCAGATCACCTGTAACAATATATTTATCCCCCTCTTTTTTCACTGCGGTTGAGGTGAATTTTGCTTCAGGATATTTATCCGTATTAAAGAAATCTTTACCACGCAGGTGCTTATCACGTTCAGCGTGGTTAGTGTCCAAGCTGGCTATTTTGATTGTCACATCAACTTTATCCGCAGCCGGGTTTTTCTCATCAAATGTGAAAGAACCATCAAAATCTTTAAATGTTCCATATAGCCAGCTATATCCCAAATGCTGAATACGGAATTGAATAAAGGCGTGCTGGCCTGGTATATCAATTTTATAATCGGCAGCTAATGCCGAACCTGCATTCAGTAACAATGCACCCGCAGTCAGACCAAGTAATGTCTTCTTCAACATATTCTTCTCCATAATCGTCTTTTGTATTATTCAGGACGGAAACCTAGCATCCGCTTTAAGGTTGCATCACGATCAATAAAATGGTGTTTTAATGCCGCGACAGCATGTAATAGCGATAAAATTACTACCGCCCAGGCAAGGTAAAGATGAATCATACCGGCAGTATCTGCCTGTTCGCCCTGACCCGCTAATGTGGCTGGCACAGTAAACCAGTCAAAGACAGCTATTGACTGTCCATCAGCAGTCGAAATTAAATAACCACTAATCAAAATGGTAAACAGTAAGATATACAACAAAATATGCATTAAAACAGCACTGACTCTGATTAAGCGGCTATAACTGGCTAATGGTTTTGGTGGTGGAGAAACAAAACGCCAGATAACACGTACAACCATCACTATCAGCAGCACTATTCCGATGCTTTTATGAATTTCAGGCGCTTTGTGATACCACGTATCGTAATACCCCAATGTCACCATCCACAGCCCTAGCGCAAACATGCCGTACACGACCAAGGCGACCAGCCAGTGTAGCAGGACAGATAAATGACCAAATTGGTTAGAAGTATTCTTCCAAAGCATAGTCGTTCCTTTTTAGATCAATGCTGATAAGCTTTTCGGGATTAATTAAATCATAAACGATATTAATTTCTTTTTTATTAAAAATTTCAACAAATAATTTGCAAAAGATTTTCAATTTTAATCACTAAAATTCACTCAAAATAAAAAACATTAAAATAACAACAAGATAGGAATAAATCACATTAAGAATAATGCCTCAAAAACATATAATATATATTTTTTTATTATATTTGATTCTGAATTTTAACTAATGTAAAAATCCATTATCTTATTTTCTGTTATTTATAATTTTCCGATTATAAGAAACATAACCTGATGTACTCGTACCTGACGAGTCTAACGCAAGCCCCGGTAGTCAGAAAAGACAAATCCTGCTGTCTTTAAATCTATTATGCTTTTACGATGTCGTATGTTCATTACTGGAACAATAAAAGTGAATAAAACATGAGGTACATCACTATTTACGGCAATAAATCTTACAGCGTTAATCATGTAATAGTGGTAAAAATAACATCAATAAATTATCAAAAATGAGGTTTTTTATGTCAAATAGCATTTTACAAGCACTCACTTTATTGAAATCAAAAAAATGGGTCGACTTGACGCATAGCTTCGATAAAGATTCTCCACATTTTTTTATGCTTGATTCAGCAGAATTTAAAACACTTTTTGATTATAAAGATGGCTTTTTTGTGCAGAAATTTTCTTTTCCCGGCCAATATGGGACTCACATTGATGCTCCCTGTCATTTTGTTCCTAATGCCCGTTATGTTGATGAACTGGAATTAAAAGAATTGGTTTTACCTTTAATCGTGCTTGATCAATCAGAAAGAGCGAAACAGGACCCTAATTTTTCACTCTCTAAAGAAGATATTCTTAAATTTGAAGAAGAATATGGCATTATTGAGGCAGATACTTTCGTTGCGCTCCGAACGGATTGGAGTAAACGCTGGCCATCCCAGGAAAAAATGGATAATAAAGATGATTCAGGTAATAACCAAATACCTGGATGGGGAATAGACGCTCTCAAATTTTTATTTGAGGAACGTCATGTTAAAGCTGTTGGACATGAAACATTTGATACCGACGCCGCTAAAGATTTTAGAAAGAATAATGCCTTGTTGGGCGAAGATTATGTCTTAAAGCAAGATACTTATCAGATAGAACTGTTGGCTAATTTAGACCAAGTACCTGCACGTGGCGCAGTCATTTTTAATATCGTAGCCAAACCTAAAAAAGCCTCTGGTTTTCCTGTTCGTTCATTTGCCATACTTCCATAACTGCTCCTTCCCTTATGCCGTATATTCGTTACGGCATGATAGCCGCGATCATGATTTTTCGAGGAAATGCGTTTTTTATCTTCTCATCCTAATCGCTGAACAGTGGCAACCGTAGAGCCTTACTTGATCATTGTATTTACTACACATTTTTCATCTTTTTATACATATCTCGAATTTTTTTATACGCATTCATGGTTTTTATGCCATGTACATGGTTTTTATGCACATTCATAGTTTTTATGTACATTATATGTGTTTTTATCCAATCATAGACGGTATTATATTTATTTATTCTCATTCATCATTTAAGGTAACCAGGTGAATATTCAGGCGATTCTTTCAGAAAAAGTCAGCCAAGCGCTGATTTCAGCAGGTGCTCCAGCCGACAGCGAAGCTCACATCCGCCAATCCGCGAAAGCGCAATTTGGCGACTACCAGGCCAACGGAGTGATGGCCGCCGCGAAAAAAGTGGGCATGCCTCCCCGACAACTGGCAGAAAAAGTTGTTAACCTGCTAGATCTGCAAGGTATCGCCAGTAAAGTTGAAATCGCCGGCCCCGGCTTTATTAATATTTTCCTTGATCAAGCGTGGATTGCAGCGAATATCGAAACCGCCCTGAAAGATGAGAAACTGGGCGTTACTCCAGCCGAATCACAAACTATTGTTGTCGATTATTCCGCCCCCAATGTAGCGAAACAGATGCACGTTGGTCATCTGCGCTCCACTATTATTGGTGATGCTGCCGTCCGTACACTTGAATTCCTCGGTCATAAGGTTATCCGCGCCAACCATGTGGGTGACTGGGGAACCCAGTTTGGTATGCTGATTGCCTATCTGGAAAAAGTGCAAAATGAAAATGCCAGCGATATGGCATTATCCGATCTGGAAGCTTTCTATCGCGAAGCGAAAAAGAATTACGATGAAGACGAAGAGTTTGCCATCCGCGCCCGTGGCTATGTGGTGAAGCTGCAAGGCGGTGATGAATATTGCCGTACCATGTGGCGCAAGCTAGTGGATATCACGATGGCGCAAAATCAACAAACCTATGATCGTCTGAATGTCACGCTGACTAAAGATTCTGTCATGGGTGAAAGTCTGTACAACGATCTGCTGCCCGGTATTGTCGCTGATCTGAAACAGCAAGGACTGGCAGTGGAAAGCGATGGCGCAACCGTGGTTTACCTTGATGAATATAAAAACAAAGAAGGTGAACCGATGGGCGTTATTATCCAAAAGAAAGATGGAGGTTATCTTTACACCACAACGGATATCGCCTGTGCGAAATACCGTTATGAAACCCTGCACGCTGACCGCGTTCTTTACTACATCGATTCCCGTCAACATCAACATTTGACGCAAGCCTGGACCATCGTTCGTAAAGCTGGTTATGTACCAGAATCCGTATCGCTGGAACACCATATGTTCGGCATGATGTTAGGTAAAGATGGCAAGCCATTTAAAACTCGCGCCGGCGGTACGGTCAGATTGACCGATCTATTGGACGAAGCCATTGAACGCGCCAATACCCTTATCCGTGAAAAGAACCCGGATATGCCAGAAGATGAACTGAAAAAAGTGGTTGAAGCTGTAGGTATCGGCGCCGTGAAATATGCCGATCTCTCTAAAAGCCGTACCACAGATTACATCTTCGATTGGGATAATATGCTCGCTTTTGAAGGCAATACCGCACCTTATATGCAATATGCCTACACCCGTGTCGCCTCCATCTTCAAGCGTGCGGAAATTGATGAAAGCAGCCTGACATTACCCGTTATCCTCAATGAAGAGCGTGAACAAGCATTAGCCACCCGTTTGTTACAATTTGAAGAGACCATCACCACCGTCGCCCGTGAAGGTACGCCACATGTTATGTGTGCTTACCTGTACGATCTAGCCGGTCTGTTCTCTGGCTTCTATGAACACTGCCAGATCCTCAATGCTGAAAGTGAAGAGTCGCGTCAAAGCCGCCTGAAACTGGCGCTCCTGACCGCGAAAACCTTGAAGCAAGGTCTAAATACGTTGGGCATTGAGACGGTGGAACGGATGTAACAAAGTCATCGCTGTTTTCTGAAAAATGGCGTGATCGGGCATATATATCGCCTTATCACGCCAGTTAGTTAGACTTTGGCCTATAACACAGCAGTACGTTCCCGCTTGGCGCTCAATTCAATTCTTGCATGGATGATATTTGCAACTACTTGTGGTATATGCCGGATAAAGAAATGATCAGAATCCACAAGGTGAATATCAATCCCACCACAAGTATAATTTTCCCACGCCAATATATCCTCTTTTGACATCGTTTTATCCTGTCGCCCATAAATCAAAACGAGTTCTGATACACTTTGCTTTGGCAGCAAGTAACGTTTCATATGGTAATTGATCGAGAAATCATTACGAATAACAGGAAAGAACACCGCCTTAAAATCTTTATCACTCATGATCTCATCATGAGTCCCGCCGTATCTTACCAATAGCTCATTCAATTGAGTATCGGACAAATTAAACGGATCTTCTTTAAAACTGGTAATATGTGGAGCCGCTTCCGCAGAAATAAATACGTTTGCTGGAGATTGATTCTCATTGTTTAATCGGTTAGCTAATTCATAAGCAAATAAGCCGCCGTTGCTGTGCCCAAATAAAGAGAATTGCTTACCATTAATCAGACGCTTCATTTCTTCATGTACTGCTTGCAAAATATTTTCCACATCTCGACTTAATGCTTCATCAAAACGGCTGCCGCCACCCGGCAATTGCAACGCATATACTACAATATTCTTTGTTAAACAGTTGCTTAGGCTACGAAAAACTTCTGCCGAACCACCCGCATAAGGAAAACAAAATAAGATATGATCCGTTTTACCTGATTGGATATGACTTAATTTTTCAAACCACATAAATTATTCCCTCCCAATTAAATCTGTCGAAGTTAGCCGATCCATCATAGTAGCCGGCAAACTGCTTAGTCCCAATATTCTTTATATTTATTTGTAAAAAAACACGATCTAACACGCATAATTAATTTTTCATTAAAATATTATTAAACGAAGTTATTATAACTATTATCCATCAATAACTTATAAATATTTACAACAATAAGATATTAAATAATTTATTTTTATTCATGAAACGGATTCAAACATAATTTTAAATTTGAGCACATTAATAGTTTTAAATCGAAGAAATAGGAATATGGTAAAGTAACTTAGCTGATATCCCAGTAACTCTAGAAAACTCAAGCGCGGCTTGATCTCATAATAATTACCGGGATATCTCAATTTATTGAAACCCGCGGTGGGCAAAATCTTTTAGCCGAAAACCCATCAACATCAGCGCGGCAAAATAGCTGCCTGCTCCGACGATAACCACCACCATTAATCGCAACAGGCGCATAGCCATATTCCCCTGCTCCCATGCTGGCATCAGCCACAAAGTAACCGCCAATACAGCAATCATCACTGCAATTGCCACCACCAGTTTAAATAAGAACACCCCCCAACCCGCTAACGGCTTAAAAATATTTTTCTTACGTAATTGCCAGTAAAGCAGACTGGCATTGAAACAAGATGCCAAACCGATAGACAGAGCCAGCCCTGCATGTTTTAGTGGACCAACAAAGGCAAGATTCATTAGCTGAGTCAGAACCAAAGTAGCAATCGCAATTTTCACCGGGGTTTTAATATCTCGACGAGAATAAAAACCCGGCGCCAATACCTTAACAATAATTAGCCCCATCAGTCCAAAACAGTAAGCAATTAACGCTTTTTGGGTCATTACTGCATCAAACGCCGTAAAATTACCGTATTGAAACAGAGAAACGATTAAAGGTTCTGCCAACATACCTAAAGCAACAGCACAAGGCAGTGCTAACAAAAAACAGAGCCTCAGCCCCCAATCCATTAATTTGGTGTACTCCTCATGATTTCCGCTGGAAAAACTTTTCGCCAGTGAAGGCAAAAGAATTGTCCCAAGCGCAACACCCAATACACCAGAAGGTAATTCCATTAAACGGTCAGCGTAATACATCCAGGAAACAGAACCGGACACCAGAAATGAGGCGAAAATCGTATTAATAATTAACGAAATCTGGCCGACTGAAACCCCAAGAATTGCGGGTCCCATCTGCCGTATAACCCGCCATACGCCGCTGTCACGGAAAGAAATACGCGGTAATACCAGCATGCCGATCTTTTTTAAATGAGGAAGCTGATATAAGAGTTGCAAAATTCCTCCCACAATCACCGCCCAACCCAACGCCATCACCGGCGGATTACAATAAGGGGCGACAAATAACGCAAACACAATCATGCTGATATTAAGTAACGTCGGAGCGAAGGCAGGAACAGAAAATCGATTCCAGGTATTTAATATCGCACCTGCCAATGAGGCCAGTGATATCAGAAAAATATAAGGGAAGGTAATTCTTAACAGATTTGTTGTCAGCGTAAATTTATCGGCGGTATCGGTAAAACCGGGCGCAGTAACATAAATCACCCAAGGCGCGCTTAAAATCCCCAACACAGTAACAATGGCCAGAATTAACGTCAACATACCGGAAACATAAGCAATAAACGTCCAGGTCGCTTCATCACCTTGTTGGTTCTTATATTCTGCCAAAATAGGCACAAATGCCTGAGAAAAGGCGCCTTCGGCAAAAATACGACGCAGTAAATTAGGCAGTTTAAATGCCACAAAAAAAGCGTCCGCTGCAACACCTGCCCCAAATATGCGGGCAATAATGGCATCTCGGATAAAGCCCAAAACCCGAGAGAACATGGTCATAGAGCTAACCGCAGCCAGTGATTTCAATAAATTCATCGTATTTATCTCAAAATCATGTTAGTTGATTTCTGAACTGCCTGTATGACAGTGCAAAAATGGAAAATGGATTATACACGACTGAGATACTTGTAAACTGCCGGTGCTTTTTAAGTTGCATGTATTAGTGCAAAAAACCACCAAGCCACACCATCTTAATCCAGCTTGCTAAGCTACCTATCCAACAGTGGACCATTAGATATTAACTTTAACCTACTGACGGTTAAAACATATCGATAAAACAATAAAAAACCATTCAAATTATTTCCATAACAATTAGCTAATAATAAAATATCCAATGAATTATTTAAAGGAATAAGAATATATTTACTTCCAAAGTAACGATATTGCATTTATTACGTAAATCTACCACTCATTATAATTTCAAAAATAATAAGTTCTTAACTGTTATTTACCATAAGAAAAGGAAAAATAGAATTAAAAAGCCCTTTCAGAAAATAAAAGAGCTTATTGTCATATACTTACCAGATTGTCCAATCGGACATTTTGGCTTAACCTAAAGGTGTTACCTGTTTATCAGGTTATTAGGGTCTGCCGCTTTATTAGGATCTAATATCTTATTAGGATCTACTGCCTTATTAGGGTCTAACATCAGAATAATTGTATTTGTTACCTGATTCTGAGATGACCCAGCGTTCACTGGTTTCTGAGGCACTTCAGCACTCACTGGTTTCTGAGGCAACAGGGCATTCACTGCTTTTGGATGCAGCGTATACATCCCACCATTAAACGGATCAATTAAGAGCCAACCAATCAAACTACCAAAGAACAAATTACCGCCAATGTACCAACCATTAGCGCTCGCCTTAATTGGTAACGTTACAGACTCAGAATTTTCTCTAGTAAAAGTAACCAGATAATCTTTTTTACCAAAATAACTTCCATCAGACTTTTCTAAAATCACATCTTGAGGCGTTTTCCCTTGAGCAACAACCCTACCTAATTCATCTTTGATAGAGAACATGGCCCCTGATGGATTACTATCAACCTGAACATGCTGAGTTTTATCACCCACAATCGTAGCGCAACCGCTAGTAAACATCACAGCAGCCAAAGACAAGGCAGCAATATTATTCATGGTTAATCATTCACTTTGCTAACAAAAGCGGCGAGTATACATAAATCCACACTTATGCACTAGAACTCATTAACTTTTATAAGCTGCCAATGTAACATCGTATTTGGCCTAGATGATGGCGACTTGCAACTAGCCTTACTACAGAAAGCTCAAATAGCCACTTCAATAAAACGCACCAACCGAAGTCAGTGCGTCAAATAAGTCAACTCATTGAAGCTTACTCATTTCTAAGCTGCCTGTACGGCAGTGAACAAGAGTGAAAAACGTGAACTAGCAAGTCGTATTTTCTAAGCTGCCTGTACGGCAGTGAACGTGACTGCTTTATCGTCGTATTTATCGAGAGCTTTCTAAGCTGCCTGTACGGCAGTGAACTTGTTACATATTAACTTCAACCTACTGACGATTAAAGCATATTTTAATAAAACAACGAAAAAACCCTTTTTTACAAGAGAAACAATATTCCATTAAAAATCAATAAATTAAAATCAACCCTTAAAAAAGGGTCAAAAATAAGGTACGGGGAAGGCTAACTTTCAACGATGGTTTAATTCATCATTACTAATTTAATTTACTTTATTTGGTGACAGTACAGCTTAATAATCAACTTTTTCCACTCCATTTGTCATCTGTCAATGCGGTTAATACGTGATCTTGCCAAACTCCATTAATCATCAGGTATTTCTTGGCATAACCTTCACGTTCAAAACCCAATCGTTCCAACAATTTTCCACTACGATGATTATCCGGCATATAATTAGCCATAATCCGATGCATCCCCTGTTGACGTTGCATATAACGGATAGCTGGTTGTAAAGCTTCGTACATCATCCCTTTTCCCTGCCACTTTTCACCAAGCGAATATCCCAAATAACAGGCATGAAAAGCTCCACGCAGAATATTACTGAAATTGGCAACACCAATAACTTCATTTTCATTTGGATCAAGTAGCAGAAAATGAAAGGCCGCACTCTGTCTTTGCATTTCTATGATTAAATTCAATCGGTTTATCCAGCCAGAAGGCTGGCAATGGCTTCTATCTCTGGTCGGCTCCCAAGGTTTAAGAAATTCGTGATTTTCTGAATAGTACTCAGCCAAACGATAAGCATCCCGCTCGTACACCAAACGCACCACCATTCGTTCCGTGATCAGACGAACTTTCGGTAAAGTGGAACTATAACCAAACATTATTTCTCCCTAACTATACCCGTCATCTTTCAAGTTGCCTCTTTGTTGGCTGCACTCACTCACCCCGGTCACATAGTTTCCTATGCTCCCAGGGATTCGTTCCCTTGCCGTCGCGATGCATCTTGAAATCCATAGGGTATATATTAATTTATCCGTTAAAAATTTAAGCTATTTATCTGTAAAAAACAGCTTCCAACCATTACTTTACGATAAAAAAATATTATCCATAACTCACTATCCTAATGATCGAATTAAGTACAAAATATAAAGCAACTATATGGTCCTCCCTATTTTACTACTCCAATGGTGAGCAATGTCACTGGTTTCACAAGCACGTAGCCTGGGTAAGTACTTCCTGTTATTCGATAACTTGCTGGTCGTTCTGGGTTTCTTCGTCGTATTTCCTTTAATATCAATACATTTTGTTGAGCAACTGGGCTGGGCCGCGCTGGTCGTCGGTTTTGCGCTTGGTTTACGCCAGTTTGTACAACAAGGTTTAGGCATTTTCGGCGGCGCAATTGCAGACCGTTTCGGCGCGAAGCCGATGATCGTTACCGGCATGCTATTACGCGCTCTTGGTTTTGCTTTAATCGCCTTAGCCACCGAACCGTGGATACTGTGGCTTGCCTGCATATTATCCGCACTGGGGGGGACCTTATTTGATCCTCCCCGGACCGCGCTGGTCATCAAGCTAACCCGACCTCACGAACGTGGCCGTTTCTTCTCGCTGCTGTTGATGCAAGACAGCGCCGGTGCGGTTATCGGCGCACTGATTGGTAGCTGGCTGCTGCAATACGATTTCCAACTTGTCTGTTGGACAGGCGCCGGTGTTTTCGTTCTGGCAGCCATCTGGAATGCATTATTCCTCCCTGCCTACCGAATTTCTACTACCCGTACGCCTATCTGGGAAGGGATGGAGCGCGTTATTAAAGATCGCCGTTTCTTCACTTATGTCTTAACGTTGACCGGCTACTTTATGCTGTCTGTCCAGGTGATGCTGATGTTTCCGATTATTGTCAATGAAATCGCCGGAACACCTGCTGCGGTAAAATGGATGTACGCGATTGAAGCAACCCTATCGCTCACTTTACTGTATCCGATCGCCCGCTGGAGTGAAAAACGATTCCGGCTAGAACAGCGTCTAATGGCCGGGCTTTTCCTGATGAGCCTGAGTATGTTCCCTGTCGGTTTGATTGGTGAAATAAATACCTTGTTTGGCCTTATTTGCCTGTTCTATCTCGGTACCATCACCGCTGAACCTGCCCGCGAAACATTAAGTGCTTCACTGGCTGATCCACGGGCGCGTGGCAGTTATATGGGATTTAGCCGTCTTGGATTGGCTCTGGGCGGCGCCTTGGGTTATACCGGCGGTGGTTGGCTATATGATACCGGCCACGCGCTGCATATGCCGCAATTACCTTGGTTTCTGCTTGGGATTGTTGGCTTAATAACGCTGTATGCCCTGCATCGTCAATTCAACCAACGTAAAATTGAATCTGCCATGCTGAGTGGCAATTAATGAGGTAAAATCCGCCCTCCAAAATAAAGGAGTCGATATGAGAAAATTTTTCTTGGGGGCAGTATTGCTGCTAGCGGGGTTAATCAGCGGTTGCGATCAATTCAAAGGTGTCAGTATCAGCGAAGAGCTAATTAATGGTTATCTGGCAAAACACATCCATTACCAGAAACAGATTGAATTACACGGTATTGCTAACGCGGATATTGAATTGACAGAACTATCCAGCCAAATTGGCCGGACAGAACCAGACAAAATAGCGTTAACCGGCCGTGCAAACGTAAATATTACCTCCCTGCTTGGCCCGGCTAGAGCTGACATGAAACTCACCCTGAAAGCACAACCCGTTTTTGAGCAGGAAAAAGGGGCTATTTTTCTGAAAGCATTGGAAATCGTTGATTACCAAATCACACAGGAAAAAATGGAAAAACCGATTAACGCATTAGTTCCTTATCTGAATAAATCACTCAGCGCTTTCTTTGATACTCACCCGGTTTATGTATTGAAACCAGATCACAGCAAAACTGAAGCCGCCGCTAAAACATTAGCAGAAAGGTTAGAAGTCAAACCGGGCAAATTAGTTATTACGCTGACCGATAAATAATTTCCAGCGCACTAGCAAAAAGGCAAATAATTCCAAATTATTTGCCTTTTTATCATTTTAAAACTAAGAATCCAGCTCTTCTCTCAACGCCTGTAGCGCCTCACGAGTAATCATGGCTAATGTCCGGTAGAAACCGGTTGTGGCATGGGCTTCCACTTTCCCCAGAAATTGCCCACACCACGGCAGAAGATACCCATCAAACAGCTCAATCTGCCCCTGAACCTCATCTTCTGCTGCCTGATCTTCCAACCATGAAGCACTTAATAGCAGAGAACCAAACTGATCGACTGGCCCATCTGACAACGGCATTCCTCGTTCAATCAGAAATTGACGAATATCGCTTTCACTCTCTCCGGTATAGCCAGAACGGCAACTTGATACACTAGCATCATCTCCATAAAACAGTGCCATATAATCAGCTTGCATTGCTGGCAGATCACAATTTTGTTGCAAACGATCCAACAACGCATCTTGTTCCAATGGCCATGATTGCTTCAATTTACCTTCGACAACCATCGTCAGAAGTGGTTTCAGAACCGGGTCTTGCGGTTGACGATTAAATAAAGTCCCTAAAATACGGCAGACTATTGAAAATTCATTCATCTCAGTTTCCAAACAAATAGCAATTTTGCCATTATTGTCTCTAATAGCCGCCCCTACTGTAAAGAGACGTTATTAATATCCTAGTTCTATGTCCACAACACCGGTTGGTAATTCCCCCTTTTCAATCCGTCGAATATTTTCACTAATCGCATCCATAGCAATATTGGGAATAGTGATAGCCGAAATATGCGGCGTTACCGTTATACGAGGACGAGTCCAGAACGGGTGCATCTCTGGTAATGGCTCCTCAACAAACACATCCAACGCAGCCCCGGCGATATAACCTTTATCAATCGCCACCAACAGATCATGTTCTACTAAATGGGCGCCTCGTGCGATATTAATCAGATATGACTTTGGTTTTAGTTGGCTAAACAGCGATAAATTCAGGATACCACGGGTTTTTGGTGTATCGGGCAGCAAATTGATAAGCGCCTTACTCCCGGAAAGAAAATCGCCTAATTGATCTCCACCGTGAAAACTAACTATATTATTAACCTGTTTTGGAGTACGGCTCCAGCAACGTACAGTAAAGCCAAGCTCCACTAACGTCTCCGCAACAGTGCGTCCCAAAACACCGGCGCCCAACACGCCCACGACAAAATCCTTGCGATCATGGGGTACGAGTTGTTTCCACATCCTCTGCCCTTGTTGCAACTTATACTCATCCATGCGCCGCAAATAATGTAAAACCATTGCTACCGCATACTCCTGCATTTGCCGCCCCATACCCGCATCTTCAAGCCGCATCAGCGGCACACCGGCGGGCAACATCCCTGGTCTTTGTTGCTCCTGTTTCAAAATGGCCTCGACTCCTGCACCTAAAGTAAAAATCCCCTTCAATTCGGAGCGATTAGCCAACATCTCATAGGGAGGCGCCCAAACCATTGCATAATCCGCATGATTATTATCGCCGCGTTTCCATTGACGGACATTGATATTGGGCAGTCGTTGCTGCATACCTTGAATCCACTGAGCAGCATCAAAAAAGGGGTGGTAAAAGATAATATCCACGATTATTTATCCTCATCTTACATTTTCATACAGGTTATCTGATGATTGAGTGTAGGTTGCAAGTCCCTTTGTTAATCGTCATTACGAAAATTTTGAGAATGTTAAGTAGTTAACGAATTCATTTTTTTCTTATTGAGGAACTTGTACTTGTCTATTTTAGTGACATTGATGGGTGTGAATTCATCGAATTGATTCTTATTTAGCTAACCAATCAAAAAACCAAAGAAAAGTATCAGAAGAGTGTTGACGCTTGTAACGGTTTTCCCTATAGTAGCGCCCCGTTGCAGCGACGATGTTAAACAAAGTTGCTGGGATGAAAAAAAGATGGTGAGGTGTCCGAGAGGCTTAAGGAGCACGCCTGGAAAGTGTGTATACGTGAAAACGTATCGAGGGTTCGAATCCCTCCCTCACCGCCAGAATTGAAGAGAAGCTCAGGTTAAATACTTGGGCTTTTTCAATTGCATATACCTCCTATGCAGGGAGGGTCGAGAACCCTCGAACAGGGTTCGACAAAACGGCTTGCCGTTTTGGACCGCCAACGGCGGCCCGCAGGGTGAGCGCAGCGAATCCATCCCTCCCTCACCGCCAGATTCGAAAGAAAGCTCAGGTTAAATACCTGGGCTTTTTTACTTGTATATGCCCCCGATGCAGGGAGGGTCGAGAACCCTCGACTAGGGTTCGACAAAACGGCTTGCCGTTTTGGACCGCCAACGGCGGCCCGTAGGGTGAGCGCAGCGAATCCATCCCTCCCTCACCGCCAGATTCGAAAGAAAGCTCAGGTTAAATACCTGGGCTTTTTTACTTGTATATACCCCCGACGCAGGGAGGGTCGAGAACCCTCGAACAGGGTTCGACAAAACGGCTTGCCGTTTTGGACCGCCAACGGCGGCCCGCAGGGTGAGCGCAGCGAATCCATCCCTCCCTCACCGCCAAATTCGAAAGAAAGCTCAGGTTTACCACCTGGGCTTTTTTGCTTGCATATACCCCCGACGCAGGGAGGGTCGAGAACCCTCGAACAGGGTTCGACAAAACGGCTTGCCGTTTTGGACCGCCAACGGCGGCCCGCTGGGTGAGCGCAGCGAATCCCTTCCTCTCCTCCAAATTTAAAAAGAGGCTCAGGTTTTTTACTTATATGGACATTACTATTACCATTTCAGGAAATTGGCATGTGACATTCGAATTTATCGATGGTGATGCGTACATCGTTAACTATGAGGATTATCATTAATGAAAATGTTTAACCCACCTCACCCAGGCGAAATTATTGCTGACTCTTTGGAAGAACTAGGTTTAGGAATCCGAGATCTAGCGCGAGCATTAAATGTTGCTCCGTCTACGGCTCAACGTCTAGTATCGTGCAAAGCAGCAGTCACACCAGAGATGGCAATAAAACTGTCAAAAGTGCTTGGTAGTTCTCCACGATTGTGGCTAAAACTGCAAGAAACCTATAGCCTCGATAAAGCAGAAAAGACTGTTGATATCTCCAAACTGACACCGTTATTTAAACCTATCCATGTATCTCATACCTAAAAGTCAACAACCTGAACTCAGGTTTACCACCTGGGCTTTTTTACTTGCATATACCCCCGATGCAGGAAAGGCCGAAAATTCTTAATTTTTCTCAACTAAAAACAAAACGGTCCGCTTCGTATCATTTTGTTTTATATTTATGAGTACATTATCTTTACGCCAATATTCATCACGCCAGTATTCGTCAAAATATTTTTCAAAACCCATACTTTCAACATATTTTATCAACTCTGATTTACTATTCAAATTCACATTTGAAAAAACAATTTTGTTAGTCATTGCCGGTGTTCCATCAGGTGAATTATAGTATATGAGATAATCATTTGAAATTAAGGGGATATTTTTAATCTCATCAAAGGTAAATATATTATAATAAATAAAATTCTCTTTTGTATATGACAAGTTAATATTTGCAAGCGACATAATAAAAATCAGAGCACATCCAATGAGGATGGATATCACAACAATTATACGGATAAAACTACTCAATCGAAATCCCAGCATATTCCACACCTAAATTAACCCCGGTCTTTTCGCTAATATGTATGATATCATGACTTGTTTTTATATCACTGATGGGTGATATAGTATTTAAAAAACCAGGTAGAGACGTATAATAAGGTCTTGCATTATTTGGATATTTCTCAGGATTAGGAAACAATAATGGCTTAAAAATTTTATTTTTATATTTTCCTATCGGGCCATAATAATCCCATCGTTTAAATGCTTCCTCTTTACTTACTACGCCTAACTGAGATAAATAATCAATGCCATTTACAGCCCGATAAAAACCAAGCAAATTAGAAATTAAATCTTCACCACTATAACCACTATCCGTAACCCAATTAAAAGGAAAAGAGTCTTGGTAGGATTCAAATAAATGAGTTGTATACATCATAATAGTAAGAGCAGCTCTCTTCTTACCATGTAAAGACAAACCCCGCCTGACTTTCCATCTTGTTATTTTAGATGTCCCATATTTACGCCCCTTCCCCATATATTGGACATATCTAATAGTAAAATATGACTCCTTAGTATCATCACCTACATTTATAGCAGCCATGAGTTTTCGTGCGTCATCACCTTTAGCATGTCCCAAATCTACCCATCCTAACTTCTCTGTGTAAACCAGTCTTCCGTGTTCTATATCAAACCTTGTGGTCATTATAACTCCTGTAATTTATTAGTGAGCTGTATGAAAACTTCGGTTCACGTACGGTTTCGTTCCACCTGTCAAACTGTCACTTTCTGTAGAATATGATTATCCACTGTACCTGTAAAGTTTATCCATTTAGAACTGGGTGATAAGACACTGTTTTCTACCTATCATACTTTATTTCTAAATCAGCTATTTTTTCTTCTGAATTATTGGGAACCTGATTAAGTTTCCCTGCCAGAGAATTAATCTGCTTTTTGATAAGTGGTGGCTACCGTGTTGTCATTTCTATCCAGTGTTTGGGGTTATTTCATAAATATCCGTGCTTTTTGCTTATATAAAAAACCACCCGAAGGTGGCTATTGTCGCCTCAAACATCTTCATCCAGTTTTTCACGATCTAGTTCCAGTAACTCTTGGAATTCCTTTAATCCCCTTAATTCCTGGATTTTATTCTCGAAATCTGGGATCGTATGAACATCTGGACTCGTATAAATCAGTCGACTGGTTTCTATGCCTTCTTTGCCACACATTATATGTATATCAACTAATACCGTATTATTATCATAACCTATAGACATAGTTCCATTGTATTTGAGCGCATTTTCAAATTCTTCTTTTGATGGATACGATGATGCATCTCCGTACTTTTTCTCTAACGATTTGCTTACTGGTTTCACCAAGCGGCCAATATTAATCTCTAATCTTTTAAATTTTCCATTTAAAAAAAATGCCATTGCTTCCTGCTTTTTGTTAGCAAACGAAAAGTCAGAACATGAATAAAGTGATACTTCTTTTATTTGCGGGCTTCCCTCAAATTTTTCAAAATCACATAATCTCTTCGAGAGAAACTCTTCTTCTGTCATGCCAAACTTTGCATCTTTATACCCATCAACTGCCATTGCACCAAAGCTCATCATTCCCAATGCAAGCATAACTGCCAATTTTTTCATATTATCTCCTTTTGCTTAACGCAATGATAACAATGAGAACAGTGTTAAGCCAACCCCACAAACCTCTATCAAGTCTCCAAATGTGGATGTTTGGGCGAATTTTTTCGCTATGCTCCCGGGGGTTCGCTACCTTGCTATCGCAATGCATCTTGAAATCCATAGGGTATATCAACTACCAAATGCTTCAGTTAAACTTAAAGCACACCCCTTTTGCGCCCTCGTATTAACGCGACGTAAAATTTCAACGAGCACGCCGGGATAGTTACCATATTCTCTGCTAATTATCCCGACATCATCGGTGACAATAAATGCGGGATAACTCGTTGATGACGCATCCATATAACTCATCAAACCCGGCGTTCCATCAGGTACAGGTTTCAACGTTTCAGGATCAAGCGCTCGCGCATATACCCACGGCGGAACATGTTTACGTTGCATCTCATCTTCAAAGAAACAAGTGTTGAGTTCAACTTGATTAAATATATCGCGGATTTGATTAATATCACTGAGGCTGAAAGTATCGAATAAAAGATGATTAAAGTCATCGCGTTTCAGGGATTCTTTTTCGTAATTTTTCCAGCCACCCCCCGTTATGATATAAAGGTTCTTATCTCCAGAAAACAAGATATTTTTATCTTTCATATAATGACAGAGCAAATAAATAAAATATGGCGAACCGATAAGACAAATATCTTTCCCTTGATCTTTTATTCGCTCAAGATTATTCAATGTTTTAACAAAATCTACTCGCTCTTCTGTTACGGTGAATGTCGTAGGATATAGCAACTCCACCAAGCTCATAACATATTTAAACCAAATGTTATGAGCATTAAATCTATCAGGTCCCAAGTTGACCAACTCCATTTGGTGATCAAACCAACTACCAACATATTTCATGCCATAACTCACAGAGCCTAAAAGTCTCTCAATACTTAATCTGTCACGTGCCACCTGACTTTTTAAACCATTCGTGCCGCTACTGGTAAACCAACTTTCAATCTCGTTTTCATGAGACGTTAATAAGCGAGTAAACTTAAAAACTGATGTTGGGAATACAGGTATGTCATCAATGTCCATAATATTGTCATCGACTTTGTGTGCCTGACAGTAGTGACGATATTCTCGACAATGTTTGTAGTGATGACGAAACGCATCAAGCACAAGTTTTTTCCTGATTTTTTCTTGTTCATCATAAGACCAAGCCAACGGATCGCTCGAAAAAATCAAATCATCAATTTCTGAGCTTGCTGTGATTTCTTGTTTATCAACATATGAAGTCATACCTGTTTCACCTCTCCAGATAATATTAGAAAGTATGGCGGTACTGCTGTCATACTCTTTATTCCATGTATACCCGTCATCTTTCAAGTCGCCTCTTTGTTGGCTGCGCTCACTCACCCCGGTCACATAGTTTTCTATGCTCCCGGGGATTCGCTCCCTTGCCGTCGCGATGCATCTTGAAATCCATAGGGTATAGTACTTCTTATTCCATGTGATACTTCTTAATATTATCATCTACAATATCGATTACCTCTTTTTGGCGCATCAAGTCACTGATTGGTTCAAAGGATAGTAATACATCTTTTGCTCCGCATTTTTCAATTGCCAACTTAGCCGCAGTTATACATTCCGTATAATCTCCAACAGCGTTTTCTGTAATTATTTCTTCAAGTTTCTTTTCCAAATTTTCATTCGGATGCATCTCAAGAACATAATCACGGATAAATGCACGTGTCTCCTCTTTGGCTTTCTTACTATCTTCGTTATAGTTAACCAAGATCATTAACTGATGGTCTATCTCTGATAAGTCAACACCATGTTTATCAGCAATGGCTTTATACCTCTCAGCATATTCATGTCTAATATCATTAGAATCATCCCACTTAAAGATGAGAGGAATGCCTTTTTTGGCCGCCCATTCAACAACATGATGACTCGTTGCTGTTACATATTGCTTAGGCCCGCCTGGCGTATATACATGAGGATTGACAGATATTTTAGGAAAACTATAAAAGTCATTATCTGGATTACAATAACCCGTTGTTAAAGCATCGTTAATAATTTCATAACACTCTTCAAATAATTGCTGTTGATATTTATCTGGGCGATTAAAAAAATGCATTTCATCTTTCTTTTCGCAATCACTAAACCCTAAAACAAATCTCCCTTCACTCAACTGATCTAATAAACCCGCTTCCTCCGCTATTCGGACAGGGTGATGAGTTGTAATGATATGATTCAATGAACCAATTTTAATTTTTTCTGTCAGACCGAGTAAAAAACCAGAAACAGTTAAAGGAGCACCGACAATACCATTAGCTGAAAAATGATTTTCATATACCAAAATCTGTTTAAAATTCAACTTATCAACATATTCGGTTATTTCCTGCATGCGAGCTAAACTTTGCTCATGAGCAGTTGTTGAATTGATGAAGTTAAGGAAGAACAATCCAAATTTCATTTTATTTTCCTTAGCTAATTATAATAGCGAACGTTGTTTTTCTTTAAGAAACGGCATGACATCAGACTGGAAGAGCTTCATGGAGGCAATAATTTCGTCTACTGTTCCATTAGCTTCAAACCCACAACAAATATTTGATATTCCCGTGGCGTCAATGTCTGTTTGGATTATGTCAATGCACTCCTTCGGGGTTCCTACAGGATTAATTTCATAACTGTAATCAATGCGGCGATTAGTATCTTTATGTCCTTTTAATACAAAGTCACGCCACTGCCCTTTATTGAAATCATAACCTTTTGTTTTATCTGAATCGTCAAAAATGGTCGTGGCATTCACATAGGAATCATACCAATGCCCTAGGAAATTCCGGCAAATTTCTTTCGCTTTAACTGAGTCATGATCTACAGATGTTATATATGATAAACAATGGTCGATATTATGAATATCGTGCCCATATTCTTGAGCCACCTCATTATAAAGCTCCATTTGAGCTATCTTTTCGTTAGTATTTATGATCCAACTTAAGATCATCGGCAAACCGTGTTGAGCGGCCCATTCAGTGGTCGAGGCTGATTCAGCCACCACATAAACAGGCGCTCCACTTTTACTATATGTGGTCGGGTTTACTTTTACCTTATGGAACTTGATATGTTCATTGTCAGCTTCTACATATCCTTCCGTCATTCCGTTCTTTATCAACCCATACCAGCACTCCGTTAAGGCGCGAGTGTTATCCATATCCACGCCAAATACGCGAAAGTCTTTGTTGTAAAGCCCCCGACAAATACCAAACCGAAATCGCCCTTTTGACATTTGATCCAATAAATTCACATCTTCAAGTTGACGTACTGGATGGGCTGTAGGAAGAACAATAGCAGCGGTCCCTACATTCAATTTTTTGGTCGCGCCCAGTAAATACGCAGCAGCGACATAAGGGTTACCAAGCAAGCCAAACTCCGTGAAATGATGCTCAAGTAACCATACAGTATCAAAACCGCACTCCTCAGAAACGCGGCCTAATTTAACCAAACGCTGCATTACCTCTGTTTGAGAAAATTGGGGCGGTTGGTAGGTAAGTAAAAAGTTTCCAAATTTCATAGGGAATCCTTATATTTCTATTTGAGCGATAGCGTCGACTATCTATCCCAATAGGCTTTAAGACAGCGAAATTGCTTGATTCTCAATCTCAATTTTCATTCGGCGTTCATTGACTGTCGCAATAGTTAAATGTTCAAATGATGGTTCACTGATATTAATATCAATATCCAAACTGCCATTATCCATCGCGATAGCGGCTTTCGTAACTGATTGATAAAAATTACGCAAGACTACTAAGTTCTCACCCAAATCATGCGAGCTTCCTAGCAGGGAATATATCTTGCATCGATTATTACGAATATTTGATAACAATGTGATGACTTCATCTTGCTTTACCCAATTGTCATTATTTGCAGTAAAAGCAATAAACGGTATATCCAGATACCTCATGCTATTGATTGTAGAAGTTAAATCCTCCCAACCAAAATCAAGGCAATCTCTCGCAAAGACTTCAGCACCCAATTTATGGCCTTCAAAATCCAGATTATTCGGCAATTCATCAATGGGTAAACTGAGATAATCAAACCCTAACGCTCTTTCGAGAGTATATCGTAAGTTAACAACTCCGACCGCGGTAATTAAAAACGAAACATTGATTTCAGATAGGCTTGCGTAAACTATTCTTGCGGATAAGCTGGAAGCCAAAATACCACGGTGAGTTATTTTTCGTGTATTTAACCAATCAACCACGGCTAACAGGCTCTGTTTCCCTATAGACATAGTAAATTCATCTATTGTCCCTGAACTCAATCCAACATGGTGAAGCGAATCATAACGGATCACATGAAATCCATTCCGCGATAAATATTCCGCCAGACCAGCAAAATGATCCATCCTTCGGGCAAAGCCAGACGCAATAATAATGGTATTCTTTCTTTTTGGGCTATTTTCTTCTGGCAGCGTTTCCCAGACATGAATTTTTTTATTTCCTTCAACGCAAATCACATGGTCGATGGTTTTATATCTGGCTTCATTTTCCATACTTTTTTACCTATTAAGGGACAAATACAAGGAACTTATCTTCTTCCAGGAATCGAGTCTGTTCTATTTCCACCGCAACATCCTTAGCCGTATAGTTAGCAGGTCTTTCATGAGAAATATATGTCACTAATCGTTGTAATGGTCTCATTCCATCATGAGAGCCGCCAACTCGAAATATGTTACTCATTCCGGCTTCTACAATTCTTTCCGCGCCTTTTAATGCTAATGCATCTCGATATTTAAGTGCGGATTCCCAGGGAAAAATAGAGACGGTTTGCGTCTTATTTTTTTGAACATAAGGTAATATTTGCTCAATATTATCGACATGATGAAGATACACACATCTGCCAAGTGGTTGATTAAGTTCCACCCCCGCGTTCGATTCAATAATCATCCAGCGCTGATGAGCACCAGCCTCTACTTTTAATCCAGCAAACAAGCTTTCTTTTTGAACTAAGGTATAAGCCGCTTTTTCATCAAAATCTTTTTTGACGTTTGGTAATATATGAGCATATAGATTAAGTTTTTCTATCAACGCTAGCTTAAATTCTTCATAATGATTTCCCATGTAATATATGTTTTGGGCAGAAAAACAAGCTTGTTGATCGTAAAAACAGACATCATGAGCCGCGCCTATCGCAGCAGACGTTAAATCATCAGGATTATCAATAATGCAAAAACTCTTCTTATGGCCAAATTTAATCACATCAATATAGGGTGGCGCATGCTCTACAGCCCAATTAATTGCTTCTTCCCCTCCCCAAGCAACAATAACGTCCGCATGTTGCATAATTTCTTTCGCGAGTGATGTATCACCTTGATGTTGCCAATATACAACAGACAAAGAGCGCGTTATTGGATGATTAGGGTCCACATCGATAAAACTCAACGCTAATGCACTGGCTGTAAAAGGATCCGCTGACGAGGTTTTTATAATGCATTGATTCTTGGTTAAAATGGCACGTAATATAGACATAATCCCAGATAATGGGACATTACCTGCTAGTAAATGTACAGACTTACCTTTCGGAAAAGCCTTAATATAACTTTCATCCTGAGGTAACCACTCATCCATAATATGACGAGAACCAAGTTCATTGTTTACAACATCATAAAGACCGCCTTTAGAACATAAGATCATAGCTATCCAGTTAGCCTCTAACTTAGCCATTGCTTCTGAATATCCCATATATTTTTTCCTGATTACCATCGAATCTCAGCTAGCTTGAGTAAATACTCAGGTATAGGTGCTGCCCGGATACATGAATAAATAAGCTGTTCGAATGTTTTTTTAAGGTTAAAGCGCCAATTGAACCTGAAACAGAATTCGGCAAGATAACGAGGTAAATACTTTTTGCTAATCGAATGATATGTTCCGCGTATCGAATTTTTTACATTACTTATCATTGTGTTAACCCACTGAAAATAAGGAAGCTTAACACT
>NZ_RCWD01000051.1:0-31699 GCF_018448965.1 Photorhabdus hainanensis
GGACAATGCCAATACAGAGCTGGAATCTAACGCTGTCGCAACTCTATATTTACTTTGAAGGACGTTTGGATAATGTGATAACGTTGTAATCGCTAAATTAACGTGACACAGAATTCTGAACGCCCTCCAGGGATATCTTACATCGTATCTACTCTTTTTATCATGTTACCCCTACACTACTTTCAAATAGTTGTTCAGCGCTGGCTCACCACAGTCAAAATTATTTCTATCGTGTTTGTTATCGTGTTTGTTTTTATCTAAACGTTTTATTTTCATCTGTTATTGTTTCCTTATATCTACGAGCAGCACGAAGGAAACGTTCATTTACCTTGACTGGTCTTTCCAATGCATCAACAAACGCCAATGCATCTTCTTGGCACAATCGAATGCGCATATTTTGTTCAACGAGTCTTTTTTCCTCTGCTACAGCAGCATTTGCAATAAAGGCCATAAGCCTTATCCCCACCGCATTGCGGTTATTCGTTCTTTAATTATTAGTTTGCTATAGATATCCACTACTCACTTACATTATTTATTCGGAGCTGACGGAATATACTATTTGGTGAATTTGACACCGATTCTAACAAAAATCAATATGCAGGCCAAAATGATGTCACATTGTGAGACAGAACAAGCTATATCAGATTCTCATGATTTTTTTCAGATACTTACCTGCCATTTTCATCCAACTTACCGGAAATAACGATTTGCATTAATTTAATATTCATGCAAAACATTCATGATGATATACTTTACATTCTGTATTTTTACACTACTATAAAAATATATGATATATAGTTTCTGATTTATTCTGATAAATACAATTAATTTACAGACAATAAATTACCCAGAAATGAACTATCAAGAATAGTAATGAAATGCTGTGACAATCAGATCAAAAAAAGTCATGCAAACCAAAACAATATCAAATAAAAATATATTTATTATGGTTCTATTGCTACCGTAATTATTAATTAAACCATTGCATTTATAGCAATAAAAATAGAAATATCAGAGAAACTATTGTTATTTCTATAATAATCACCCATTTTATCCACTAATCAGGAGCCAGAGATGAAAGAAACTGAGGAAAAAGAAAAGGGTGAAATGCTTGAAATTAATAACCATTATTTTTTCGTTGTTAATCTTACCAATGAAAATTTAATCGGTGATGTGATTTGGAGCAGCTCAGGGAATACAAGTACTCTCAATGTTGATGGGTTACATCCAGCAACCGCTTCATTTATCCAAGAATTCTATCCAGAAAGTCGGAAAAATGATTATTGGCAATGGACGGCAAAAGGAAGGAGGTATCAATTAAATTGTTATGGTAATGATATCTATGTCGCTGTTGTCATTAGCGATTTTGGCATTTGTGTATTACCTACCGGCACCAGCCCGGATGCATGGAAATGGTAGCTTTTCTTCTACTTCATTATTTATGTAAGAAAAATGCACATGTGGAAAATATCGATAGCACTCTTACATAAAGACAAGCTCGCAAGTCGACAAAACAAAGATCGTGATTCTATCACGATCTTTGTTCAATCGATTTAAAATCTTACCTTTAAAGAATTCTTGAACTTTATTATCCACAATCTCAAGCCCACTCTATGTTGTTCGTTGCCCCAGATTACCAAATTAAGTGATTTATCCTACCATTCACAATTAGCACTCTAGGGCGGCGCTTTCCTAATAAAATCACTAAACTTTTTAAGCCCTCAGTATAAATGACAGCAGAAAGTTCAGATAATCATCAGAATCTACTATATATTTTCAACTATATATTTAGTAGAAATAACAATTAAACATGTATAGGATAAATACCTATATAAATTATTCATCTGTAATCATCTATTTACGATAAATTATTATCAGACAATCCTTCTTTCTCACTCCATTTTTTTAATAATAACATTCTATCTTGTATATATTTTTCAGACAATACTTCCAGTTTCTCTATTTTTCCCACTTGTAACTTAAGAAAGTTATGACTGAATTCACACCAAGAAACTAAAAAGAACTCATTATTGAAAAAGATCGACAGTGGACAGATCGTCTTCACAATATGTGTATTATTTAAATCAATAAAAGTTATCACTATTTTTGATTTATGGTATATCGCTTTTCTGAGATCAGATAACATTAAGTTATTATCTGTAATCTTGCTGTAACCTTCTGTTTTTACAAACATCGGTGATGAGTATAGTTGATCACGCTGTTCTGTCGGCAATACTGCGGCAATCTTAGATATAAAGCTATGGGCAGACTTAGCCAAAACAACATCATTCTGTTCAATAACCCATTTATTGCCCAAAACTAAGGCATCAATCTCATCCATCGTAAACATTAAAGGGGGCAACATGAAACCCGGCCGTAATATATAACCCAAACCAGGCTCGCCTTCTATATTTGCCCCCTGACTGTTTAGTAAAGCAATATCGCGATAAAGCGTGCGCAAGCTTACATTTAAATCACTAGCGAGTAATTTACCACTGACAGGGTACCTTCTTTGTCTCAAGTATTGCAATAATACTATAAGTCTTTCGGTTCTTGACATTTCCGAACTCCTCATTTTAATAAAAATCAAATAGGATAAGGCTTTACTGAATAAATAGGATTGAGTTACTAGTCAGTACCCCAACATAACTATTTATTCTTAATTATTTATCATGGAACAATGTCGAGATTTCTCTATAAAACCATCAACTCGAAATCCTATATTTAATATAGACCTCAATTTTCTGGATTGACGAAAATACTATTGCCGTCTTACATAATTACCAAACTCTGTCAAGAGTAAATGTTCTATGCATTACGCCGAAACCAAGTTGAAGTAAGCATCGGGCATCAAACATAGAGCAAATATTTAAAAGCTTAATATACAGCTAATTAATACAAAAAATAAAATTCACATTCAATAAGATAACTTATCATAAGTAAACTTACTATGTATTAATGATATAAGAAAACACAAATATTAAAGTCAATTTTCACACTGCCGATTAATTCCTCAACAGGGAAAGTATGGTCTTATTTTATTCGAACATATCTCTTCGTAATGCCTGGGAAGATGTTTTGATTTCATTACTCATAGTAAAAGAGCGGTGGAACTAAAAGGTATACCCCAAATAGGTTTAACCTTAACTTCTGTTGAAAAAATAAAATTTTCAAAGAAGATAATAATAACTCATTTATCTTCAATTTATTTCTGGTATCAGATTATTAATATCGAAGGATAATATTACATAAATACACTATTATGTTCACTAAAAATAAAGGTGAAACCAATATTTATCCATAACAATATCTCCATTGATTAATCACCTTAAAATTTAGCTCTTGATAATTATCTTTTCCGCTAATGATAATAATCCCAGTAATCTGATGAATCTGTGTAAATTTTATAATCCCATAAAAACAGCTACTATCAGCCTGATGTTTATGATTTAACCCTATTTAACGCCCATCCCATTAAACTATTTCATTTACCATTCTTTATAAAAAGAGAGAACCAAGATAATACCTAAACAAAAGCGCTAACTTCTAAACGCATGTTAGTAGAGGAGAAATACAACTCATTCTCACATACTATATATACGCAGCGACTCCTGCACTCTATCCGTATTCACTATTAACTTACAAAATAATAGTCCACAATAATGAGATATAATGGAATAGGCAGTTAGTATAAAATAAGTTATCCTTTCTTATAGCCATTAAGCCAAAATTGTTCACTAACCCAATCTGAAACTTGTATCATATATTCGTTTATTTTATTTAAGCAAACATGAGCTTCTGATTCATAACATAATAATGTATGACTATCACCCCATATCTGGTCTAACTTTCTCACCTTATCGATTGGAAATATATCATCCAATGCTCCATGAACAGTAAAAACCTTGGTTTTACAAGGTAAAAAGACGTCCAATTTAATTTCATCAAAAAGAGACTGCATACGGCTATTATCTTGCATAAATGCAAACTGGAAATCTTCTTTAAGCCTTCTTGGCAACTTATCAAACTCTGCTATTTCAGGTCCACCGGATAAATTGACGATACAGCAAAATTTATCGCCAATTTTTTGCGCAACGCGTAGAGCAAAATAACCACCAAAACTAATTCCTAAGAAACAGAGGAGATCACTGTTAATTCTGACATCATCCTCTAACAATTTAACTATAGATGAAACATATAATTCCATATCGATAGCTATTGGTGAGTCCCCAAGATTTATTCCCTGTCCTGGTCCATCAAATATAGCTACCGCCATATTTTTCATTAAGAAAAACTCAGCTAAAGATAATATTTCAATTTCAGTCATTGAATCCAATCCATTGGATAAAATAACACAAGGCAAAGGATGATTCTCTTCTTCTTTATACCCTTTAGGGAATATAAGGAAAAACGGCATACGAAATTTATCAACGACAATATATTGATGCTCAACTAGCAGGTCACTATATTTTATACTAGATAAAAAACATGAACGAATATACTCTCTGAGCTGTACCTTTCTACTCCTATCACTGAAGTACATAAATTCGGCCCAATGATAACAGGCAGCGGCACTCCTCAAAGCACGAACATGGCTGACCTCACTTTTAGCCGAGTTAGCGATACTAATATAGCTATCACCCACTTTTGACCAATTAATCATCCATTCATACCAAAACTCTTCAGAGGATAAGTCTAAGTTTTCCTGCTGAAAATCACTCAATGCTGCAACAACATCTCCCCAATGTACTTGGGGAGCATATTGAGAATTTAAGAAAAATAGTCTTGGCATAAAATAACCACAAGTAGCAAGAAGTTCTGGCGAAATTCTATTGGGTTTATTTTTATTATTCATCTTATTTTCCTTTAAGTTACTAAATACGAGTGTCTAACCACTCTTTACAGGCAAAGACCATTTTCTTACTATTTTCCGAAATAGCATTTTTTACTATCTCACGCTGTTTTTCTTTATCTTCCGTACCAAATTTAACTGCACATAAATCATGATTTAACTCAACATCATGACTAGAAACAATGTACGAACCACTTCCTTTACTAAATATCTTCCATGAGCCACTATGAGACTTTAATACTAAAGGAGGCTCTGGTTGGAAATATTCAATCAATAAATTATCCGCATCACAGAATCGTATACTACGGAAAGTCTCATTTCCATTTGGTGTTGATACTTCCATATTAAATTCTTGATGTTTATTATCATTATAAATAACTTTTATTGAATCACAATGCGGCAATATTTTGCTCCAGTCATCGATGTTTAAAAATATATTATAAACATCATCAAATTGGTGAGGAATATAATAGCCTGCGGTAAAAGTTAATAAATTTGATTTTTTATGACGTTCTACCTGACTCTTGAAACTATCCATTTCCATTCGAGTATTATCATTGATAAATGAGATAACAAAGGAATTAGCCTGGTCATGATTATCAATACCATCAACAATACCACTGATATCTTCTAACAAAGCCCAGTTCCTTTGTACCGTTATAATACAGCGTTGATCATTAACAGGAATAATTTGCCACCTGCCATTCATTGTTTTGAATAATGGCATCGGTGTAGGCATAACATAATCAACCCGGTAAATAGCATCAAAATAATATCGCCGTGTTTGCCAACTTACTGCTTTATTATTTTGTTTTGCTTTGATTTCAACCAATTCTTCATTACCTGATCTATTTAAAACTTCCGCACCATCACAGAATGAAAAAATATCGGTCCAACAAGAGACATCTTTAACTAAAGCATAGACCTGCTGTGCCGGCGCCTCACATACAACTGAGTGAGTAATCGTTCCTTTTAATACTTTTTCCACTCCCTCTGTTGACTCAACGATATTTTTTATATTATTGAGCTCTTTAACTGAATTGGTATCAATAGCTTTACTAATAAATTGGTGCGCCTGCTCTATTGTTTCAACACCATCAATTAATCCGGTTATTTCAGATTCAAGATCATACAAATGCTCTAACAACAACACACATTGCTGGGAATTAATTTTAATCACGCGCCATGACGTTTCCATTTCTTTAACTAATGTCATTGGGGGATTCAGTTTTGATTTTATACTAAATGTTTCTGGATAAAATTTACGATTTGATTCCCATTGCATTAAAACACCGTTAAGTAAAGCTTTGACTTCTATTTTTTCACCCTCCTTATCCCTAAAGAGAGCTTTTACTTCTTGGCAAGGCTCAAATATTTCTGGCCATTTTTCAGAATTTAAAACAATTTGATATACATCTTCTACCTGAGCATTACAAATAATTGAATGTGATTCTACATAATTCATTATTGATTCCTCAATGTAAATAGTTTTTTAGGATCGATTGATTTAATTAACTCTGATTTCAATATTTTATCATTATGGCTTTTTGGAAAGTATTCGTCAGTAACATAGAACCAATCCGGCCATTTTTCCCGACTTAATTTACTACTTAAAAACGATGAAATAATATCTTCAATTTCAGGTAATGATTTCTTCGATATCTCTCCGCTCATACAGGCAACTGGCTGATCAATAGCAACACCATTTTCATGGAAAGAAAAACCAACAACTGTAGCCACATTCACATTGGGTATTCGGGATAAAATAGATTCAACTTCTTCTGGATAAATTCTATGTCCGTTAGCACTCATGAAAGTATTCTGCTTACGTCCTTTTAAGACTAAATAACCCTCTTCATCTATATAACCGAGATCACCGGTGACAAACCACTCATCAGGAGGCGTTATTTCCCCAGAAAGGACATCGTAATATCCTTCCATAATACTTTCGCCTCTTAATATAATTTCTCCGATATTATCAGATGAGCCAATAATGGGTTTAACCGCCACTTCCAATGTATTATCAATCTTGCCAACACAATAAATTGAATTGAGATATCTTTTATCACGATGATCTTGCTCATCTACCCAACAGAAAGGACCATAAGTTTCACTTAATCCATATCCCTGCACCCATTCACAACCAATTAATTGACGCCCTTTTTCAAGTACGCTAGGAGGCATAGCCGCGGCGCCATAAGCAACAACCTGTAAACAAGAGAGATCAATATTACGTTCCGCTGTCGATTTAACGAATAATTTCATTGATTCTGGGCGTAACATAATATGAGTGATTTTATTGCGAGAAAGATAATCAGGCCATCTCTCTACATTTCTATCTTCGGGTATAAAAAGTGTTGATTGATGTAATAATGAGCCGAAAGAAAAAATCACTCCCGTTGTATTATTCAACAAACCTGACATGAATATTTTAGCATCTTGAGTAAATTTTAATTTCTCTGTCACTGAATAAATTCGACGACACACTAACGATTCTGAAATGCTAATGGCTTTCGGTTTACCTGTACTTCCACTGGTGAACAGAACAATAAAGTTAGCAATAGATTGCGGCGAATAAGTTATCATTGGAATTTCCGCTATATCATCACTAACCCTAATATTATGATCTGAAATATCAATCACATTAATGTTATTTTCTTTTAACTTTCCAACAAAATGTTTATCTTTTTTGAGATAAACAACAAAATCGTATTGCACTTCATTGGTAAAGTTAATCCATTCATCGATTGTTGCTGATGATAAATTATAGGGCATTAATAAATGCAGCCCCATCGCGCTGGCGGCGGCTAAAAAGAAAACACCTAATTCATCATGTTCAAATATAACAATGACTTTATTACCTTTTTGAACTCCTCGACTAAGTAAATCATCAATTAAATGGGAAACAGAAGATATTACCTCTTTTCTTGTATAATGATAATCTTTAGTGACAATACAATCATGATGTAAATTATCACGCTCTGAATGTAACAACATAGAGATTAGTTTCATTTCTGTTTCCCTTTAATTAGCAATTAATTTTTATCATTTAAACTTGATGAGACGAAATCAAGAACGGCTCTTCCTGTATCCCAATGACTGAATTGACTTTTCACCACAGAAATACCGAACTCTTTCTCAATCTCTTTTGCTAAATCAGCTAATTCCGTAGAATCCATATCATAAGCGTCAGAAAGATTCGCATCCATATCGAAATCATCAATATTAACGTTAAGAAAGAGAGATAAAATTGTTTTTATTTTTACTTCTGGATTATTACTCATATATTTTTCCTCGCGTACTTAAATATCTTAAAGATTAAATAGTTGAAAAACTCAACGCACATACATGACCTTGGTTACTGAGGCGCTGAATGATTATTTGGTTAGTATTTGAAAACTCATTGATTTTATTAGATTGTTGTTCTCCATCCCCGTTATTTTCTGACAAGAATGATGATGCCAGGACTGAATCAATCACGCCACTGACTGAAAATTGATTATTCAAATAGGGCCTCAGATTTATAAATGATGTTTTTATCTCTTTATTTGAGAAAGCCTTACTGGTTATCTCTTTTTCATCATCATATATTCCATCCATAATAAATACAGCATTATCATTATGGTTGAATAGCTCAGCAGTATATTCTAAAGTGTAATTTCTGGTATTTTTATCCGGTGCGAAATAATCAACAAAACCGGTTAATTCACATAATATCGAGGCACCGCGCTCTAAAGCATGTTGCCGCTCTTCCAGCACCAGAAATGCAGCGCCTTCGGAAAAATCTCCTGGCCGTTTTTCGCCAAAAACCTCAGAGTGTTTCTGGCTTGATGTTTTCTCCAGTAAATTTTTAACTAACGGGCTGGAAAGATGTTCTGACGCGCCACATAACATCACCTCCGCAACACCATTAGAAATCGCTTCCGCTGCATAACCTATTGCTTGCATCCCTGCCACATCGGAGGTGGAAAACGTTTTAGATTGCGCACTAAAACCATAAAGCAGCGACAATTGCCCTTGAAGCGCCGCAGGGAACCATGCCGTGGCGACATAAGGCCCCATTCCCTTTATGCCTTCAACATGGAGCGCTTTAACTTCATCCTCAATATGTTGCCATCCACCAAAACAGTTTCCGACATATATTCCAACGCGGTTAGGATCAAGCTTATCTACATCCAATCTACTCGCTTTTAATGCCATTTCAACGGCGACGATACCATAAGCCGAAAATTCATCAATTTTGCGCCTTAAGCGGTTATTGATATATTTCGCGCCATCGAAATCACTCAATGTTCTTATTACAGAACTTACAGTCGTATTATTTTTCGATTCTTGGCCCAATAACTTCTGAATAACATTTGATTTTATGGCGGTGACATCATTGCCATCAGGATGTATTGCGCCAACACCGGTAACGACAACTCTTCTACGCATTGTCTACTGCCCTCATAACAATAACACTGTGAATACCAGAAAAACCACTTGATAATTTTAACGCGGTCTTAATTGGATATGCGCAACCTTGATTAGGAATATAATCTAAATCGCAATCAGGATCTGGGGTTTGATAATTAATTGTTGGGTGAACATACTGCTTTTCTATTTCCAGACATAATGCGACAGACTCGATCGCATTAGCGGCAGCTAAAGCATGACCTGTCATTGATTTTAATGAGTTAACTGGAATACCAAATGCATTTTCACCCAAAACAAATTTAATCGCATTTGATTCGTTAATATCATTTTGAGCCGTAGAACTGCCATGAGCACTAATATAATTTACCGTTGATGGCGATACCTGGGCATCCTTCAATGCCATATCAATGCACCGTGCCATTGCCATTCCATCCGCAGGCAAGTCAGTCATATGATAAGCGTTATTGACGGATGCATACCCTGCTAATTCAGCATAAATATGTGCTCCACGCTGCTTAGCGTGTTCATAAGACTCTAAAATTAATATTCCACACCCTTCAGCAATCACAAATCCATCCCGCTCAAGGGAAAAAGGACAGGTCGCCGCTTGCTGATTTTCCAACTCTCTTGATGATAGCGCCCCCAAAGCTTCAAAAGAGCCGATAGAAAGCGGACAAAGTGGCGCTTCACTTGCACCAGCCAGCATAATATCCGCTCTGCCATAACGGATATGCTCCATCGCAATACCTAATGCATCAAGTCCTGCCGCACATCCGGTTGATATGTTGCTGACGGACATAGATGCGCCATATTTTTTCGCAACAGAGGTTGCAGCTGAACTAAAATCAAAGCTGTCATAATCTTCTGATTTAATTAAATCAGGGTGAATATTCTCTTTGCCCCCGTTGGTGATTCTGAGTAAACACTCTTCCATTCCCGCAGCATCAGCAATCGCCGTTGCTATCGCAACACCAAAACGCCGACCATCAATGTCTGAAGGTTTTAAATTCGCATCTTGCATCGCCATCTCTGAGGCGTCTAATGCAAATTGAAGATATTTACGCTCACTTTTCAGAACAAACTCTTTGTTATTGCTATCGTCACCGTGAACCTTTCCTATTGCTCCGCTTTTAAAGCCAAATCTTTCTCTTCCCCACTCATATTTACTCACTCCTGATTTACCGTTATGAATATTGTTCCAGAATTCATTAACGCCAACACCTGTCGGCGCAACAACACCTAGCCCTGTCACCACAACTCTACGCGGTTGAGATTCATTTCTGTTATTTATTATCACAATAGTTATCTCGATAGAAATAGAATAAACATTTACTCAGGTAAGTTTTATTAATATAAAAGCTACCCATTTTCATTTAAGAAAATCATTATCTGAAAGTAGTAATATTAAACTACTTTATTTATCTTTAAATTTATATTTGTCATATATAATATTTGATTTTTATCTCCTAGCCAAAATTCTTGAAAATAAGCACCAAACCACAACTCCATTTGAATACCAATTTGGTTATTTCACTGATCTTTCATCTATTTAAACTGCAAGAATAATATGAATATTTCAGGTTAAACCAAACTAAGTTAACTCCCTTCGACCTGCCTATGGATAGAATAATTAATCTTTTTCTTAATGAACCAATTTATTCTTAAAAATCATCCAGAAAGGAGATGACAAATTTATTATCATAGAGCTGATATACCCGCTCACAGTGCAATATAACCAAACAATATAACCAAACAACATAGCAAAGATAAGATATCTTTTGCTAGCCTATATATCACCTTGCCCACTGGAATTTCCGATTAAATCGGCGTATCTACTCTACCTCTAGTTATTAATTTACACTGAGCTGTATCTTTGCGGATTCGATACAAGTAAATCATGCCATGCACAATTCATACCTCAAGCACCTTTTCTAAACATCTAAGGTATGCCCAAGTTATTAGATTTAGTTGTATGATCTTGAAGTCTCTTTTCTGCTCATATTTCCCCCGTCTTACCCTATAATTATATATTATTATTATAATATTGCGACCACTCGACTCCATGAAGCATCTGCTTTCTCTAATTTTATTGGAAAACAGCACACTTTAAATCCATAAGGTTTAGGAATACTGGTTAAATTACAAAGCCGTTCTATCTGTAAATAGGGATGATCCCGTCCGATAAAATGAGATGGCCATAAGCAATCTTTATTCCCGGTTTTTTTATAATCGTTAATCATCTCTATGAATGGCCGATCAAAGCTAAACGCATCTGTCCCAATAATCTTTACTCCTTGCTCTACTAACCATTGAACAGCACTACTTTCAATCGCTCTATAGTGAGTAAAATAGGATTTTGCTCCCAAGAGTTTATCAGCTCCGGTATTGATAAGGACAATATCATTTTCTTTTATTTTATAATTAATTTTCTTTAATTGGTTTTCTACCGCCTGTTTATCAATTGACTGATTATCATGACTAAAATCGAGTAATACGCCATGACTATAAAACCAATCCAAAGGAATGTCAGTAATTGTTGCTGGCCGCTCTTGCCCTTCATGCCACCCATAGTGATAGGGAGCATCAATATGCGTTCCGGTATGCGTGGTCAAGTGATAATACATCAGTGATAATCCCATACCATCAGGAAAATCATTGTGATCAATGATCCACTTTTTGCGTTTAAACAGTTTTACAAAGGCTCTTTTCCACCATGAACTGGTATGGAAATACAAATAACTCTCACCTAATTTATTGGCTCCCTCTTTATGATCAACGATTCCCCTAGTTACTTTCTCAGGTTCCCAAAAATCACAATCTATAGGAACACTTAAGTCAATAATATTACTCATCTTTGTTCCTTATAATTTCGGAATAGTTTATTTCCTTGATATTTGGTGTAGAAATTACCTTCTTTTGAGATAAGGCACAAACAAATTTCTGATTATGAATCAATAATGTGCTCGCTTCTAATTCTTTCATATCTTTAACAGAATCAGGGTTATTAGCCAATAATTTCTCATGTAAAGTCGAAGCAAATAATTTAATATATGCTTCAAGTCTAACCCAATAGTATAATGACATTAAATGATAATAATTATGAAATCCGGGACTGACTCCTGATCGTTGTTTTAACATTACACCTTGCATATATTCCAGCTCCTCATCTTTAATAAAAGATTCAATAATTTCTGAAAATTTTACCTTAGAAGGAGTGACTTCAATATCAACACCTATTTCCCTTGAGCTAAAACCGATGGCACAATAGTTTCCTGAGGCACTCAATGAAAAATAATATTTGAAGTCTTGCTCCGTGGATATATAAGGTTTCCCGTTATCATTCGTTATGATTTCATAATCAGATAAATACTGACTTAAAACATAACGTAATGCAGCCCGTCTAAATATAAATTTTTTTCTTCTATCCGCTAAACAAATTTGATTATGGCGAACTATATCGGAACGGTGAATTAACTGTTCAATAGAAGCTAAATCAATATCGTCGATTTTTACAATCCAAAGATCAAAAAAATCAGAGGATAAAGAAACACCGTCCATGATTAGTAATTACCTAATCCACCACACACATTAAGCGCTTGAGCGGTTACGGCCCCGGCGAGAGGGGATGCAAGATAAGCAACCATTTCAGCCACTTCATTAGGTTCAACATATCTTCCGATAGGAACACGCTCCTCTACTCTTCTTTTCGCCTCTGCCACATCAGTGCCCCAAATTCTGGCGTAATGCTCTCTGACACGCTCCGCCATCTCACTCTCAACAAACCCAGGACAAACCGCATTAACCGTAACACCTGAACCATTACGCGCTAATTCAAGCCCTAATGATTTAGTCAGGCCAACAACGCCATGCTTAGAAGCAGAATAAGGCGCGCCATGAATAACACCTTGTTTCCCGCCGGTGGAGGCAATATTGATAATTCTGCCGCCAGATGACATTAATTTTCTTTTCAAAACTTCATGGATAACAAAATAAGTGCCATTTAAATTAATGTTTATGACATTTTGCCAAGTTCGTGGGCTTATTTCAGCAGTAATACCGCCACCAGAAATGCCAGCGCAATTCACAAGCACCGCCAGCTTATTATCTTCAAGCTCTAGTTGGTCAAACGCTTTTTTAACATCTTCATGATTAGAAACATCACAAACTATTTTCTTTGCAAATTGACTACCATATTTATTGCGTAACTTGTCAATCGCACTATCAAGACGCTCAGGAGTACGCGATAATAATATTGGTTCAAAGCCGTCCTCAGCTAATCTTTCTGTAATTGCGAAACCAATATCTCCTGTCGCACCGGTAATAAAGGCATATTTCATCTGAACTATTCCTATCGTTATTTATACCCGTTATCTTTCAAGTTGCTTCTTTGTTGGCTGCACTCACTCACCCCGGTCACAGAGTTATCTATGCTCCCGGGGATTCGCTCCCTTGCCGTCGCGATGCATATTGAAATCTATAGGGTATATATTATTGCTATTCACGGAAAAACACGATTACCCCTAACAAGCATTATTCACAAACTAGTGACAGTTTTTGTCAGCATTTACAAAAAATATTAACCAATTCTCGTAAAAATCAATAATATAACAATGTTACATTTACTACAACGTATTAATACCAAAATACTTTATCATACCGCTATACAAATTCATCTTTTTCTGACTAATCAGAGAATCAAATAAATAATCATTAATAACCACTTTATTTACAGTGGGTTGGAAAATAAGTGTTATGAATTAACCGTTAGGTTATTTTTTCATGGAATGACAATTGATAGATGGGACAACGTGTAATATAGAAAAATCTGACAGCTTTTACTACCTATCCCTTAAACAGGTTTGTGTGCCCAATTAACCCCATTGTCAGCATAGATTGATGATACATCTTCTAATAACACATTCTTACTGTCAGGATGTCAGACCGTTTAAAACCGGCGATATACCAAAGTTAATCACCGGCCAGCTTATGTGACAGTTTAATGTATACCGGATTCCTCTATAAAATATAACTTTTGGTTATATTAAATATAATCAATAAATATATTCCAACAACGTTATTAAAAGGAATTAAATATAAAGATCATAATTTCTCAATATTCTCTATCAGGATAGTTTAGATCTTAATTTTATAACAAACAATTCGCTTATTAATAAAAGTCTTACCGGATATTTATTATATTTACGCGACTTTTATTATTTTATCTACCGCGACAGTCACCATACCTTCATGATAACTAAATTCAAAATTCCAACCGAGCCGATTTAGCATATTGAATAATTTATCAATCGTGTGGTTTTCCAGCTTTCCATTAATAATCTCGCTAATTCTCGCTTGAGTCGTTCCCAAAAGCTCCGCCGCTTTTACCTGACTTAAACCGCGCTCCTGAATCATCTTGCGGATGATCACCATTAATTGAGCGCGAATATGTTTATCATTTGCTTCGTTAGGATTATCGCTTGATAAAGCATAAGGGTTTTTCGTTACTCTAAATTCCATAATCTCCGCCTTAATTAGTACAGTGCCGGTAAGAAAACGATATCAAGCAAGAAAGTATATCAAATTTGATATAAACGCAATATCTATCCAAACACGGTACACTCATTCATAAGGGCCAAGGAAACGCACCCCGTTAAAATGAATGAGATGAGATGGTGCATCTGCAACCCACACCTCACTCTCCCATGAAATTTCACCAAGATAGCGGCTCATAATACTTCGGTTCGGAAAAGCGGTAACGTAGACTAGGCCAGCTTTCGATCCAGCAAACAATTCGGCAAGCTCGGCATGCCGCTTGCCATCAACTGGGCCATGACTAGTGACAGACTCAACCAACAACAACCAATTTTTCGCAGTGTAATGCAGTACCACATCCGGCATCTTACCGTGTGAATCTACATCAACACCTAACCCAGATAACAGCTCAGAGTCAAAGTAACCCCATTTATCGCCAGTATCACCAACGTAGACCAACACACTATCCGGCGCAAAGCGTGGGGCAAAATCCTCGATAATGGCCCGGATCAGCGTGCTATGCTCTCCGGGACTGAGAGCAATCTTCCTCCCCGGAGCAATCTCAACAGGAATACGATTCTGTTCACGCTCTTTGGCATAACGGGTGATCAACGTTTCCCGCTCGGCCAGATAGGCTGTTAGGTTGTCATACCACTCAGGCATACCAAAGGTTCGTAACAAAGTTAAAGTAGCGGGTTCAATCTGATAAGCCGCCTTGGGACTGTTCACTGAACGATCGGGTTTATCTGGATTGTAAAGGGCAATACCCGCATGACAGAACTGATGCATAGTCTGACGGCGAAACGTCTCGCGGGTATTCGGCGCATATTCTTTGTTGTAGAACTCTCGCACCCAGTTCATGATGGGTGTGATGCCCAAAAGCGGGTTTTCCGCAGTAGCCCACGCCTTACCCGGCGTGAGGTTCAATAGGGCCAACAGACACAAGGCAGAACGTTCATTCTGCTGTGCACGCGGCAACCCCAAAGAAGTGATGATCTGGCACGCAGCTTCGATATAGTCGTTTTTGTCGTTCATTCGATTAGGCTCCCTAATTTTGCATCAATCATAGCTTGCGTGAGTTCTCCTTGCTGCATGGCCCACTCGCCAAGTTCAATCAAAGTGTCGCGGCTCGGGTACTTCATCATCTTGAGGTCAGTTGCATTAACCTGAGTATGACCGTTGAAACGTCGAAAATTCTCATCAACAACGGTCGTGTTCAGAAACAGAGCCAAACCACGGGCCAATCGTTCGGGTAAACCATGCTTGTTCTCATGAAATAAGTTCAAATGGTTCTCGAAGCCCAGTACGGACGCGTCGCCAAATGTATCTGGTTCAACCACATTCGCCATGATTCGACGCTTTTCCTCTTTGGACGAAAAACGCCGTACCACGCAGTAAAAACCGCTTGGGTAAAGCCATTTTTCAGTGTCAGTGTTGCGTTCAATAGCGTTAGGCTTTTTCATACCTTCGATGGGCCATCGAGTAACGTTGCTGCTGAAATGACCGGGATAGAGTAAAGGCACCGTCCCCGGCCCTGGCATGCTGCGCAGGTGCGCTTTCAGCCGGAAATCAACCACAGGCCCAGTAGATACCTTGATGCCAAGGTCAGCCAGCGTGTAGCGGATCGCCGAGGACAGCTCAAGGGGGCTTTTTTCCGGCGACGTGGGCACATGGATAAATTGCTCGGGATCATCCGGGAATACAATCCGATCAAATGGATACTCATGGGTAACAAGATCAGTGAAAGCATCATCGGTCGAAGTTGATACCGTTACTGGCCCTTGCTGACCACCACACTCAAACCGAATAATGATGTTTTCCTGCAAAACCTCATCATCTTTGAATGCCTTGTTGCGCGATCCGAACAAATGCATATGTCGGATAGCAGCACGCTCTAGAATGAAATTACGGAACGGGCGGTAATAGGGTCCGTTGCAGAAACTGCGCGGGATGATCGCCACAATCTGCCCTCCCTGCACCACCTCAGACACGGCAAGCGCCACAAAAGCCGAATAGAGGTTTACTGTCTCAATACCAACACGGCGCAAAGCCAGTCGATGCGCTGAATTGCTGTTGATCTTCTTGTAAGGAGGATTGAGGATCGCATGTGTATAGCCTTGCCCCTGCTGACCTTCGGTAGTTGCCAATTCGATATAATCACCCACGATGATACGCGGCGTGACACAATTGTATCCAGCCAAGTGCTGCGACAGATAGCCACACAGGTTGTCATCAATCTCGTAAGCCGTCACCTCGGCGGACTCAAAGTCAAAACCGCCCGCCACCCATCGATCAAGGAAGGCACACGACAATGCTCCCACTCCGGCTCCCGCATCTAATAGACGGCAGGTACGCAAGGTGCTAGGCGGAAAAAGGGATGCCATAAAACGGGCTATGTTAGCAGGGGTCATGAATTGACCGAATTCAGCCTTGCGTTTCTTAGTAATCCGAGGAGCAATCTTACGGCGCACACTGTCTGTGGTGTCTAATTGTTGGAGCATTATCATATCTGGATAGTGAGTTTCGTTCAGTGTAAATGATACACCACCAAGCAACAACGAAACCTGATTTTACATCAATATGTCTTCTACACCGTTTTAATTTCTTAACCCGCCACAAACTTACCCTCCTACTTTCAACAACAAATAATAGCGATTCAGCAATTGATTAAAACGGGTGTTAATTTGCATCAGTAATGCCAGCGATACGGTACCGCTCTTTTTTTGTTCCGCCAGTTGACGCAGCAATTCTTCTAACGGCGGAGTACTCGCCAACGGTTGCCGAATACCAAACACCATAGACTTCAATTCAGAACCGGTAAGATAACGACCACGTTTCTCGTCCAATGCGTCAAGTCGTTCTGTCAGATGTTGCAGGCGTAATTGAGCCTGATGGTAATTTTCCAACGCCTGCATAGGCAGCGCCGCCGCTTCACGCCGGTGTAACCACTGATTTTGCATATCCTGTACTGCCTGGCTGGCCGGCCACAATGTGCGTAGCTGTTGCAATAGATGAGAGCCATAATTCAAGGGCCACAAGGCCGGTAAATCGTTTAAATTTGTCAGTTGCGCACGACTCGCATCCAACGTTTTATCCTGCAATCGGCTCAGTAGCGCCGCGTTGTCCGATTGGTGTAATTCGGCAAGTTGAGCCGGCAACAGTGTCTGCGGTAATGGATAGGTCGTCGCCAGCAAAGCCTCAACCAATGGGGACGGTTGTTGCAGCTTGTCCACCAGCCAACCGCCTGTCACCACTAACGCACAAAATACAACTCCCGCCACAAAACCGTGCCAAGCTTTCCAGCGCGAGGCAGCCAAGACCTGAGCAACTTTGACTTGCGGTTGCACCGATGAGGTTGCCTCCTGTACCACATAGATCAGTTGCGGCGAAAGTGGTTCCTCGGGCAGCAAAATAGCGTTGCCCTCAACAGGCTGCGCCGAGGCTAGAGATACCGGTACAGCGCCCTTTTCCTGCTCCAGACACTCTAATCGCCGGGCGCTGTTGTGAAGCTGTACACGCAGGCTGTCGAGTTTACTGACATGTTTCAGCTCCAGACGTTGAAGCACTTCGCACAACTGTTCAAGCACCTTTTCCACGCGGTAAATGAGCGGCAAGTCAAGATAAGAGAAGACGCAAGTACGCAATACCTGTTGTAAACGCGCAACCAGCCAGGCGAAAATTTCAATCCGCGCATGAGTCGGTTGAGGCCAGAACCGCGCCCATTGATGGCTCACTAATCCATCAACCAAGGCTAATCCTTCATCAATACCGGCTAATCCAGAGCGTTGAGCTCGGGCCAATGTGTACCAGGCGGCACTTTGTAGCTCTACGCCATTTAATCGAAACAATGACAAGCAAAGTTGTTCAACTCTGGCCCAATCAACATCGGGCCGAGCCGGATGGTTCAATTTACCTATTTCTTCTTTCAGCGCCCTGAATTCCGGCAGTGCGCGTGGGTCATCCCCGGTATGTATCGTGTTACCGGACGATATTGCAGTCATAACAGTTATCCTTATCAGACTATTTCAGCAAGCTAGCCTAATGAAACAGAGGGGTTAATCTATATGGCCCTGTTGACGTAAATGGCGGATTAATACCTTTCCTTCCGGCACAAACTCCGTACTAAAACGTACTAATCCTATCTCTTTCAGCTCCGCGTTGATGTCATAACGCAGGTGCCCCGGCTCAATTTGCGGCAATAACGTGATATAGACTTGTTTCAAACGCGGTTCATAGGTCAACAACGTATGTTCGATTGTGGCAATCAGATCCTGTGACGACGCGGGCAGCCCCTGCAAGATGACGTTGAAATCAGGCAGACCATAATCCGGTAAATGAGCAATAGAACCCGCACGACTGCTAAGGATACGTTGCATATTATCCATCACGGATAAAATCACTTGATTTCGTTCATCGATCTGTTTGAGATCCAGCCCGCCGTTAAAGTTAAACATCAACATTTCGTAAAGCGAAGGTCTTAGATGTTTCATTGATCACCCCTTCACATTCAATGTCAGCGTGCCTTTATCCAATTCGATGGCGCGCGGTTTATCAGCATCCAACTCATCACGTCTGATCACCAACCGCCAACTCTTATTGGCGGCATCCGGTGTGTGAAATAGCCCCACAACCCCAACAAACCGCGCCGTTTTCTCCATCGGCATGTCCAGTGACACACTCCCCTGCGGCGCCACTCGGATATCCCGCTGCGCCAACCAATCCGCCTTAAGCGCTTCGCTGTCGCCTTTCACCAGTTCCGCATAACTGGCACGCTCAAACGCTTTATTGTCTTTAAGCTGATAAACACGTATTACCGTGCTCAGCGGAACTTGCGCACCGGTAGTGTTAAGAGCGCTGCGCGCAGTGAAATCCAGACGCAGCGTTTTCACCTGCTTATGGAAAATGGAATGCGTAACGGCTGCCGTGCCATCAGTTACGGTCTGTGTCAGACCACATCCGGCTAACCCAACCGTCATCAAACACACTATGCCGCCCATCATGACGGATTTAAAATTGATAGCTGCCATTCTCGGCCTCCTTATATTGATAACTCGATAAAAGCCCTTGATAGTGCCCCAGATTAATTTTCACCATGCCAGAAACCGTTTGTGATCCTGGTTTCAACCCCAATACGCCTGTTCGGCCTAACCGAACACGCTGTTTCCCCAACTGCGCTGACGGCAATACCCATTTGGGTAAGGTGAGCTGTAATCGCACACTGCAACGCCAGCCCAGATAAACACGCAACAACACCAACAGGTCGGTATGCAGTTCCCCCTGCGGTAACCACCCCTGCGCTTCATCGGTATCTTCGGTATAGAGCTCCAGCACCATTTGGCTGTTAACATCCGTCCCTACGTTGCCCAGTACTGGACGTTGAGAAAATTGAACCGGATGGCGACGACTTAAGCGAACCGGTTGGGTCAACCGCACTCGCCTGCGATCATGGGGAACCACCTGTACCTGCGTGAGAGGAGCCAACAGCTTAACCAGCGCCATCACCCCTTCCGCTATCCGGGTCGGCAATCGCATGATGCTGAGTAGGGCCAAAAAGCGAGAAACCGGCGTTGCAATATGTTGCTGGCTGCCGGCGATCCCCAAACCAATCAGCCCAAGCAAGCACTGCGATGTTTCATCCTGACCACTCGGCTCATAAGTCGCGGGATAGGAATATTTACGCCAGATACGGTAATACTGGGTCATCATTCGATGGTTAAAAATATCCAGAAAGTCCGCCACGCCTTCATAGCCTTCACTCTGCTGGACGATATCGTTCAGATAAGCGGTGGGCAGCGGTGAATCGACGCCATACAGGCCGAGAAACGTCGTGCGTACTGTCGGTGGCTGTTCAGGCTGTTGCTCATCCCACTCCACATTTTTCAGTTCGCCGGCAGGAAAACCCATGCCGGGATCAGGCCGGAAACGGATCGGATCATCACCGGGCGACATCGTACTGCCCAACGGCGGGCATCCATCTCGCATACTCTCCAGCAACTGGCAGAAGCGATAAAAGTTAAAATCGTAAATATTCGGCGCCAGCTGCTGCATTAGCCGGGAATACGCTGATTGTGATTTTCTTGCCATCGCAAACATCTCCCAGAAGGTTGAAGGACCAGTGTCAATTGGTTAAACAGATGAATATCGGTATATAGCGAGAAGAAGCGGTTAAGCAGCTCGCCGAACAGGAAAATATCGCCCTCGCCGGAGAAGCCGTTGCTATTAAGGGTTATCTCAATATCAACGCCCCGTAGCAGAAAGCCCTGTTCAAAACGTTGGATTAAGGCGTGTTTCACCCCAACAATGGCGTCCAGACAGCGGCAGTTCATCTCATCATCGGTCCAGTTATAAAGCCCTAACGTGCCGCGCAGCACCTCTGGGTTATCCATCATGCTAAGAAAGTTAGAACCGAGATGGCTCAATATCCGCCAGTGGAAACGGTCATTCGCCGGGGGATAGCAGGGCAATGTCGGCGAGCAAAGATTCCTTACACGCAGCTGACCTGCGGCGGAATGTAATGTCTGCTCAAGTTGGGTGTTACGTAATGCCTGACGAGGTAACTGACCGTTGGTACCGGTAATACGCAGTGAAAGGGTTTCATCATCAAGCTCAGGGTCGGTTTCAAACGATTCCCCACCGAGGATCAGCCAGGTATCGTGCAAACCCGAAGGGCCTCGACATACACGAGTATGGAAATAACGCTCCGGCGCGGAACTGCGCATAATGCCGCCCCGATGGCGAAAGCTGCTGAACGGTACAAAACACTGCGCATCACCTCGTCGGGAAGAGGAGACTTCATCCACCGAGTAAATTTCAGTATGACCATCCTGAATACGCATCGGGCGCAGTAGATACTCATTTTGCAGACGCGAAATGTGCATCGGATCAGCTTCAACACGGAACAAATTGATTACCGGCACACAGTGCAATCGGATATTTTCCGCTGAAAACTTCAACTCATAAGGCCACGGTTCACTCAGTACGATATCTAACTCAAACCAAGGCGTATTGGCTGGAATGTCTAGCGAATCCAAACCATTGAGCGCCACAAACATAAATTTTTCACGGAAAGTAAAATATTCGAGCAACAACTGATAGCCACTGAATGCGCTCTCCTGTTTCGGCCACAAAACATCATCATTGTCGAATCCCATTGGGGAAAAAGAGCCATTATCAAGACGAGAACGCTCTTCCTGACCGGACAAGCGCACATAAATGTGTTGAGTCTGTCGGGTCAACGCCAGATGTAAGGCAGAACTCACCGGACGGCCAGCTTTGAGATACAGAGGCAGCCGTGACAAATCCACCTTATCCCACTCCGTCAACTGACCGCAGTCAAAACGCAAACGGATCACTGAACGGCCGTCGGCTTCATTTTGCAACGTCGCAGAGGCGATATGCAGCGGTGTAATCGGTATATCACGGGTAGTCCGATAATAGCAGCGGGTCTGGCTTGGTCCTACGGGCTGAGATATCACTTCAAACCCTTTGGCGATCACTTCACTTTTTGGCAACGTCTGATAATCAGGCGCCAATTCAACAATGGAGAGTGAAGGAATAGTGCGCAGATAGTGCGGCCACAGCAAACTCACCAGCCCTTCCGTCAGTTCCGGCAAATCATCATCAAGTTTCTGACGCATCCGCCCCATCAGGAAAGCGAAGCCTTCAAGCAATCGCTCTACATAAGGATCGAGATCCCGATCGTCACTCAGATTCAGCATGGCGGCCCGATCCGGGTGCGCCTGCGCAAACTCTTTACCCGCCTCACGCAGATAGTGCATTTCCGCTTCGTAATAGCGGAGAATTAAATCATCCATATCATCACTCTTAAGGTTGTTATAAAAACGAAAAAAGGGGTAAAACTCGTCGAAAAGGTGTATGACCCCACCTACACCGGACAGACAGCATCAACCACAAAGCACCGAAGCTCTGACCGGATCAATCGCCACCAACCCAGCCAGCAGAGCCTCCATCCGTTGCGCCATCCTTGCCTTATCATGTTCACTGCGTTGGGCTTTCATGCGCAGCAACTTAAGCAGACACGCTTTTACCTCAAACATCAGCTCCGGCTCCCATTCGCCAAGATTGAATTGCTCATCGGCGTCAAGCTCGGTCAATAAATGCAGCGCCATTTCATTTTTGCCGTATTGCTCCGCCACCCGCGCCATCAGCAAACGTTGTAACCAGCGGTGACGTGCTCCATTGATGCCGGGCAATTGCCCCAACCAGCGTAACGCCGCATCAATGCCGTCGCTGTCCGCCAGTTGCAACGCCTCCGCTTCCAGCGACAAAACATCATCATCGCGCCGAGGTTGCGCCGGTAAATGCTCAAACTGCCAGTCGGCCTGATTGTCATGAACCTGTTGGGCTATCCAATCGGTTGTCACCTCATCAGCAAAGGGCGTTCCGTCGTTATAGGCCATACTCTCCAGCCCCGGCAGCCGTTCAAGCAGGATTCTCAGATCGTGTTTCATGATGTCCGCCCAACCTTCGTAAGGGCAGCCCAATCGGTTTAATGCCTGACAGAGATACCACTGCAAATCCAGCCAGAAATGATTCACCCCTTCCGCAAACATGCGCTCGGCCTGCTCCAATAACTCATGCCAGTTCTGTTGCCGGTAGAGCCGCTTTAACTGGGCGCGATATTCGGTGCGGGGAGGCGCCAGACGAGTGCGCTCATCGGCATCCTGTGGCGGCGGCTGATGTACGGTATCCCAACGAACACTGCGTATCAGCCGGGCGGAAGAGAGCCAGCCCTGAGGCTGATCACTGAGATAACGCACCAGTTCCCGCGCCTGATTCAACAGATCACGCCCGGATTGCACCTGACGCCATGCCGGTGGTTCACCCGGCGCTGACGCATTGATCTGTCCCCCCGATGGCGCTGCCGGAGCGGCAGTTTGCGGCACCACCGCACTCACGCCGCCGGACTGAGCTAACCGGTTCTCTAGCGTTCTTGCCAGCCCAACGAGGCTTGGACGAGATTCTTCATCCCAAGAGGAAAATGAGTGTTCCAGCGACACCAACGCCGCCAGAATGTGGTCAAAATCAATCCGGTTGACCTCTGGATAGCGTGATAAACTGTCCCGCATTTTTGCGCCGGTCAGCCACTCCAGCGCGGCTTTACGGCTGCTAGTCCGACTGGGCAGCAGGGCTTCGCCAAAACGATCCACCAGCCCGGCCAATAGCGCCAACCCTTCTGCCAGACCGCGCTCCCCCTCACAATGCAGACGTGCCCACACATAGTAGGTCGCCACGCGGACATCTTTACATTTGGTGGTCAACAACCTTTCCGCCAGTTGACAAATCAGAGCGGTATCAATGCCACTGATTTTGTTGACCTCCTCCCGCATATGCTGAAAATCGTCTTCATAGACCGGATCATTACCTGTGGGCGCATCGGCACTAATGGGTAACAACCAGTTTTCCCACAGCGCCGCGTTCTGCCGTGCTTCTGCAAGCGCATCGCGTTCAACAAAACAACTCGCAATTAGCTGTCGCAGCATCTTTATATTCTCCTTTAATGCTGAATATCTCTGTCAGCCGCTGGAATCCTGCTCATTAATCAAGAGACAGAAATAGCTTCACCATCGCTATTGAGCTTATTACTCAAGCGAATAACACCTTTAAACATCACAGCCCCTATATTATTAAGAGCAAATTTTTCACATTTCCAAGGTGATAATATTGCCTTGATTATTAGATGCCGCCCATGAAAGAGACTCGATGATTTTTACCAGATCTTCTCTGGCAATAAATTTCTTCGAAAATACGATATCGATTTTCTGATTTAAATAAACAGCGACCAGCACACTGTTTTCACGTTCCTCAACCTTATTAATACATCCATAAGGCAGGAAAATAGTTTTACTCAAGGCGGTCGGTGTTAACAAAAAACCATCCTCTTTCTCGGCAAAGAAACAGCGATCTTCTGTTTTACGATATGAAACGAAATGCATCGCCGCTATCATCATACAAATATTAATCGCGCCATGAATTAACATCACCAGCGTCAAACCACCAAAAATACACGCTTTTTCCCGATACCTGCCCCGTACAAAATAAACAGTGGAATCGGAAGCATTATTATTGCCTTGATATTCAGAGAATGGGGACAGCGTAACTCTTTGAATCGACAACAAACAGCCAATAAAATAAACCGCGCCAAATGGGAAAAAACTCGACACAATAAAAGAGCTGATTTTTGCATACTTTGGCATTTTGAGAATAACAAATAGATTAACCACCTCCAGCAAAATAAAAACCACCATCAAAGCATTCACTATTGATGACTTATCAACAAGATATTGCTCTCTAGAAGAGAGAACAGAATAATCAGCACTAAGTACTGTTATTATCGCCAGAAAGACGAAACAGGTTAATACATTAATAGCCAAACCTATCCAAGCTATTTTATAGATCTGATTCACAAAAACTCCCTAATTTACACAACATTACATATCAAACAGATAAATTTATATAAAACTCTACATTGGATAATTCGCGACTGAATTTTCCAAAGATAAGCAATCTATTAATACCTCTACGACTGGTTATAGATAATTCCGAGTACTACTCGGTAAATCTTTAATTGCGTTGTTTTACTCCATTCTATTACTTGAGTCAGTAATAGTAGAAATAGCTTAATAAACAATATCTATCGGGCAAAACCCTTCCTTTACTGGATTCCTCGCCTGATGAATTGTTCCTGATTTCTTTAAGCTTCTTCTTTGTGAATTTCTCAAGATTAATTTCCGTAGGATTAGGAAAAACCAACACCGTGAAAATCTCCTCAGCCAGCCTGAATGTCGGTTTAGGGTTTCTCATGCAGGAAAAATAGATTAACGGTGAAAAGACAATCGCCATCAAACCCAAAAGTGAAGAGATACATTTTATATAATCAATAATATCTTCTCCGTTTTGTTCATCAAAAAGGCTCGGTATCATAAATATAAAAAATAACAGTAAAGAAACATACCAGGTACCACGTGCCTGATATTTGGCATTTGAATGAATACCCTGCTTACAACGCGGCGTCATAGAAACCACTCTTAATTCAGGATGGGCAATGGCATAAACCACATAATGCCCTTCTTTCTCTGTTACCGCTAATTCAACATAATCACCTACTTTTGCTACCGTAAACCCTAACCAGCCGTGGAATGGGATACCATTGATTTTCCCCCGCACAAAATCACAGGTATCACTCTCCCGAACCTTAGTCTGTGAATTAGATCCCGAAGTATTTCCTGCCAACGACATTAATAGCCCTCCATACAGCTCCCGTTCCTCCTGACGGGCAAAGGCAACCGGATCATATTCACGATCGGTAAAATAACCAATTACACACAGAGTTTCGAATTCTTCCAATACACCGCTCACTTTGATTAATGGCTTACCCGGCGGTAATTCCGGTGGCGGTGGTTCTTTTGCTAATATTGCATCCAATTCGGGAATTTTTTCTTTTGTTTTCTCAATCTCTTTTTCTGACTCTTCTTTACTGTCTGGATGGCTTACTATCCAGTCAAGATTAACCTCGATCCATGTATCAAGGCTGCTCCTCTGACTTTTTATTTCATCAAAGTCAATAGCCTCTTTATAAGAACGATAGGTAATCATAATCCACCCTTAATTGCATTAGCAAAACTGTTACGTTGTTCTTCATACAGTTGACTCCTATTTTCAATTACTTAAATCAGTAATAGTAGTAATAGCTGGAGTAACAGCTCTTATCCGGCAAAACTCTTTCACCCCCTTTACCAGATTTTTCTTCCCGAGAATTAGCCTTCATTTCCTTCAACTTTTTCATCGTAAATTGATAAAGATTAATTTCCGTAGGATTAGGGAAACCCAACACCGTGAAAATCTCCTCAGCCAGCCTAAATGTCGGTTTAGGTTTTCTCATACAGGAAAAATAGATTAACGGTGAAAGGACAATTGCCATCAAACCACAGAATGAAGCGATACATTTTATATAACCAAGAATATCTTCTCCGTTTTGTTCATCAAAAAGGCTCGGTATCATAAATATAAAAAATAACAGTAAAGAAACATACCAAGCACCGCGTGCCTGGTATTTGGCATTTGAATGAATCCCTTGTCTACAACGCGGCGTCATAGAAACCACCCTTAATTCAGGATGGGCAATGGCATAAACCACATAATGCCCTTTTTTCTCTGTTACCACTAACTCAACATAATCACCCGCTTTGGCTACAGTAAACCCTAACCAACCGTGGAATGGGATACCATTAATTTTCCCCCGCACAAAATCACAGGTATCACTCTCCCGAACCTTGGTTTGCGAATTATATCCCGAAGTATTTCCTGCCAACGACATTAATAGCCCCCCATACAGCTCTAACTCTTCCTGACGGGCAAAGGCAACCGGATCATATTCACGATCGGTAAAATAACCGACCACACATAGGGTTTCGAACTCTTCCAATACGCCACTCACTTTGATTAATGGTTTACCCGGCGGTAATTCCGGCGGCGGTGGCTTCTTTGCCAATATCGCATCCAGTTCAGGGATTTTGGCTTGAAGCTCCTCTATCGCTTTTTCTACCTCCTCTCTATCTTCAGGACGACGTTGAATTCTTTCTTGCTTCACCTCTATCCATGTATCAAGACTACTTCTCTGGCTTTTTATTTCATCAAAATCAATAGCCTCTTTATAAGAGCGATAAGCACTCATATACCGTCCTTAATTGCATTTGCAAAACTGTTACGTTGTTCTTCACACAACTTATCTTTCTGTGATTCAGGGTAAATCCATTGCGTGGATTGCAAATTTTTCGCTGGCTCCAAACCAAAAACACAACTCCGGCACCATTTTTGTAAATCATTATCAGAAAAATAGGTCACTAACGCTTCAACCACAAAAATTAACAGCATCGCCTGCCAACTGCATAGCCAAGCAAAAGCTTCCCATGCTAAAACCCTTGATACACCATTAAAAATCAAACCCTTAGAAGAAAGCAATGACCTCTTCACTAAGACTTCTAATAAACCCTTTAACGGTGTTGTCAATTGCGCAAAATCATAAGCACTTTTAAGACCGTAAAGGCCAATAAACTGCCAACGCCCTCTACCATTCCATTCAGATTTAAGGTCACTAATATCTATCCCCAGATTTAATGCAGAAGAAGCCGCACCAGCATTCGCCCCAATAAACTTAATGGTGTTGGCAGCAATCACATTTTCCATTCCGTATTTAACTATTGGCTCCACAATCTCCATCGCTGTACTCAGTGTACTTAAAAATGCAGCGGCCACTTGGGCGTGGCCCTTAACATCCCCTTTACTCTCTTGTAGCTGATTAGAAAACTCCAAGACATTAGAAGCTAAAACTAACCATTTAATCCGGGATTTTTTTAATACTGGCTCTCCTTCAGCGCTGTCTGCAAATTTTTTAAAATCAGACTGATATTTATTATTTTTTTCTAACCGCGCCTCAGAACCCGGTCTCTTAAGTCTCTCCAACACCTGCTGCCGAAACGCATTACCGTCCTTAAGTTGTGATACCGATAATTCAACCACCTGATCAAGCGGCACACCTGAAATCACCGATAACAACGTTTTACTCAGCATTTCATTCATGCTATCCAGCACTTTTCCCAAGCGAGTAAAATTCAAGAACCGATCCCCCAGCGTGACCAGTCGCCGGTCACAATGCAGCATGGCACGGGCAAAGGTGCTGTCGGATCTTGGTGGCTTTTCCAGCGCTTCATTCGCTTTATCGTAGGCTTCAATCAGTTTCCCGCTCAGATCTGACACCGCTTTCATAAAATCCGAAGGGGCCGCCGGTTGATGATTGTCCTTATTCAGTTTCATCTTCTGTAAAAACCCGTCCATCTCTTTCATCACTTCCGGGTTATTCAGCAATAACGAGCGCCAGATAATATTTTGCGGCGACAGCGCAGAATATTCGTCAATTAAGGTATCTAAATAAGCACAACCGGTTTCGGTCACGTTAAGCGAAGCGATGGCATAATCCACCGCCTCACGATAATTGAGGTTGTCCTCCAACCGGGTGGAATGAAAATCCTGACAACAGGTAATAAACCCACTCTGTTTTAGCCAGCTCACCCTCAACTGAGCCAGTTGTTCCAGCTCTTTCGCCACGTCGGTGCAAAGATCGGCATAACATTGGTTAAATGCCAGTCGTTTAGCCAGATTCAGCTCTGCGGTATATTTTTTCCAATCGCGGGCAACAGATTGCTCATTCGCTTCCACCATGTCACGAGTAACATACTCTCTAAGTTTAGCCTTCTGCTGATCGGAAAAAGCCTTGTACTCCTCCTGCTGAGTGACTTCAAGAGCTTTATCAACCTGCCCTTGCACACCCGCGGCTTTCAATTTATGCAGTTGATTCTCCGCACCATTCAATGAACTGTCAGTCATAAACTCAATCGACAATTCATCCACAAAGGTTTTATGCGCCCCAACGATATCATCACTCCAGCTCGCTAATTCATGCGCTATCCCTATCGGATCATGCAACGCGATTAACACCGGCGATACCGGCGCGCCATCTGCGGCCAAACCCCGCTTTTGCATCGCCCTGACCGTAATGTCCGCACATCCCGCTCGCTTGCTACTCCACGGATACAAGGTGCTCTTCGGCCTCAACGCACCGTGATAAACTTCGTAGTAGGGCGCCTCTTCTAATGTCCGGCTGATACGCGACACTTTTCGGTTGCAAGGCAGCACATATTTGCCGGAATCATTGTCACCCAGACCATAATCAATTACCCCATTCAGGTTCTCTACCGTCGCCTGAGCAATTCCGACCCCTTCCGGCACCCCGCGCCACTGCCACGGTTTCACGCACTGCATCCGCCTTTCCCGCGCTGCGCGGTTGTTGTGATAATACTCAATGGTCTCCCTACTCCACATTGAGGGAGAGAAAGCCAGCCAGGTCTCCTGACGCAAGGCGATATCCCTTAGCGCAATAAATTCCACATTAGCGCTCTGATGAGTCGGTACATAACAATCTGAGGTTTTCTGGGGCAAGACACCAAAAGGCGCACTCAGATTTTGCCATAACGCGCCATCCTCGCTGACGCTCCAGGCATCCCAACTATCCAGTTCATCTAATCCGGCACTAGCGTAATAGACATACAAAAACCCCTGCCGTAAGGCCCGCAGCGCATAATGATAGCCCGGCGCAGAAGGTTCTGGCGTTTCCGCCCACGCCGGCAAGGTTTCCGAAACATTATCAGGCACCACGGTATAGCGCACCGGCAGCAACGCCGGTCCGATGGACTCACATGTCCAACATAATGGTTCATTCATAACAACATCTCCTGGTTCTTTGAAGAAACACCTTAAATCATTAGGTATTTCCTAAATTCCACCACGCTACATGCATCGCCCTCGGTAAAATTTATTTATCTAGTAAAGGTCATCCCGCTCGGTTTCCCATTTAACAGGCACCGCAACAACACGATGCCTGTGAGATTATTCGAGCTGATATCCCCTCGTACTCAGACCATCAACTCATTACGCCTGATTGCGCTCATTCCACGCATCAGAGTGAATGATATTGCCATCCTTGTACGTCCAGGTGATTTTCTCGTAACGAAGCTCAACACGTTCCAGATGGTTGTGCTTCTCCTTGGTAGGATCTTTGATGTCATGCATCAGCGGCGCCACTTTCACCACCTTCACATTATTCAGATGAGTGATGAAATAGACTTTCTCCTGACCGGCATCATCAATTTGGTACCACTTGAATTCCGCCGATTTCAGGGTTTGACCTGTCGTCACCGCCTTATACAGATACGGACTGGACGCATCCATTTCTTTGGTGAACACCAGCGGCGCATGCACACGGGTACCGGTCAACTTGCCGGTATTGTTATCCGTCGGAATATGCAGCGAATGTTCCAGCGCCACCACTTCGATACTGCCTTCCCGGTTATGTACATCCACCGAGCCTTTGATGTCGGCGCCGCCGTCATCTTTCAACCATAAATACGCAGGGATTGCCATGCTTATGATTCCTCTATTGTCAAACGGGTAATGCCGCCCAATATCCGTGAATATTGGCGACGTGATTAAAACCCCAACCGAATAACGCTTCGGTTGTTAACCCTGATAAATTCAGGGAACAATAAATTTGACACCGGCATTTCCTGACGAAATGGTTAACCGGAATAAAATAATCGCACAGGCCTGACAGACAACTGCAATTAATAGATTCAGTAATAGCATTCACCACAACTGAATAACCTGATTCTCCTCAAGGGTGCATATTAAAATCAAGTATTTTTTTATCAAATAGCACAATTTGTTTAATATCACCGGCGAAATTCAGCATATTTAAACCAATCTTAAACGGAATGTAATTTGTTGATATAAATATGTCGCATTAATTTAAATAATATGATATCGGCCAATTACCCCAATATTTATTCGTTTCAAAATCATGATAATAAAATATATTTCTATACTATTATCAATATCTTGCAAAAACAAAAAATACAACACATGCATTATTCCACTATCATGATTAACACCTACCATTATAAACACTCAAACATGCGTAGAAAAGAATGATTCTCAATTATGTTATGCGAATGAGAATAGATTTCATTATTGAGAATGATTTAATCGATAATAGCCTTCCTCTGATTCAGAGGCAGCGATTATCCTGCCTCATCACAAAGCATTAAAGATAAATAGGAATATCATGATGATATGATTACAAAATATTGACTATCGGATGAATCACTGAACCCCATTAGATATCTGATAATAACCGGAGGATAATCGCCATTTATCGCCGCCGATTGATGCCGTCAAATAAATTATTATTCTGCCCTCCAGTCATCGTTATTTCGCTTTCTCACCCGCTCAGGCAAGGTATGTCCCCTATTCTCCTCAAAAATGGTT
>NZ_RCWD01000052.1:0-31582 GCF_018448965.1 Photorhabdus hainanensis
TGAAATAAACTCATGAATAGAAATGCCTTTTTGGAATTGAATCTGATTTTTAGCCATTTTCATTTACCTCCACACAGACTTATTTTAAGTATACGCCTATGGGAGCTGAATTTAAGTGATAATCAGGTAAAATTTTAAAAAACTATATACCGGAGCTGGATAAAATAAGTGCTATGATTGCCGCGTCATATACTGGTGGGGGCGTGAATTTTGCGGCAATGGTTGCCAAATTGAAGCCCACTCAAGATATGACTGCATCCACGATCGTTGCTGATAATCTCATGATGGTCTGCTTTTGCATAATATTAATAACATTAGCGGGTTGGTCATTGGCAAGAAAGTTTTGGGGGAGTCCTTATTCTGATGCTATGGTAAGTGATTCCAGTTCGGATAAATCAAAATATTTTGCTGCATCTTATTGGCAACCTAAAAATATCTCTTTAAAGGATATTGCGTTATCTTTAGCATGGGCGATTTTTATTGTAGCAGTTTCATTTCAATTCTCAGCTTGGATAAAAACAATTTTACGACAGACTGGGAGTATTTATCAGGAATTGCTTTTTAGCTTGATATCAGATAAATATCTTATCTTAACAACCGTAACTTTTGCTGTGGTTTCGATATTCAAAAAAACTTTTAATAATTTAAATGGCAGTCAGGAATTGGGAACTTACGCAATTTATATATTCTTTGTTGTAATAGGTATTCCTGCTTCAATAGGTCTTATTATTAGCAATGCGCCTTTGTTATTTTTATTTGTATTCATTATAGTAATGATTAACTTATTATTAACTCTTGGTTTTGGTAAGTTATTCAAATTTAACCTTGAGGAAATTATACTTGCATGTAATGCAAATATTGGCGGCCCAACAACTGCCGCAGCGTTAGCGATTAGCCGAGGTTGGATAGGCTTGGTTGGGCCTATTATGGTTATTGGAACGGTAGGATATGTGATTGGCAACTATATTGGGACGATTGTTTATTTTATTGTTACAGAGATTTTGTGAAATTAATCATAATATTCTCAGGTTAATATTAAAAAATTATAATTTTATTTCATTAGATTATTTTATCTTCCCTCCTTTGACGACAAAGGAGGGAGCCGGGCAGCATGTAGACAAAAGTGACGGTTTTTGTGTGTACTTTACTGCCCGTAGATACTGTCTTGCTCACTGGATGGGCAAGACGTATTTTGGCATCACATCGAGTTTGTCTTCGATACCGAAGGTGGTAAACAGACTGATTAATCGCTATTCCAGAAGAAAATAATAACCCATTATATTTATGGATAAAGAAGTACTTTCTCTGCTTTAATCATTCATTTAAAACTAAAGATAATAGAGCCTGACGAGCATAAATACCATTCTCTGCCTGTTGGAAATAATAAGCATAGGGCGTTTTATCTACATCGACAGTAATTTCATCAATACGTGGCAACGGATGCAGAACTTTGAGGTTCTCTTTCGCTCCGAGCAGATCGGAGGCGCGTAGAACAAATTGTGCTTTTACGTTGGCATATTCGGATGGATCAAGGCGCTCTTTCTGTACACGAGTCATATAAAGAATATCTAGTTCCGGTAATACTTCTTCAATATTCGAGTGTTGACTATAGGTTGCACCTTTTTCATTCAGCATATGAAGAATATGGTTTGGCATTGCCAATGCTTCCGGGGCGATAAAATAAAAGTGATTGCCATTAAATTTCGCCAGCGCTTGTGATAGCGAATGGACCGTGCGGCCATATTTCAGATCACCAACCATCGCGATATTCAGACTATCCAGCCGTTGCTGAGTTTCCTGAATCGTGAACAGGTCCAACAAGGTTTGAGTCGGATGTTGGTTGGCGCCGTCACCGGCATTGATAATCGGAGTGTGACCGGAAAACTCAGAAGCCAGACGTGGGGCGCCTTCCTGTGGATGGCGTATCACGATGGCGTCAACATATTGGCTGATAACGGAAATAGTATCGGCTAGCGTTTCACCTTTCTTACCTAGGGAAGTGTTGCTGCTGTCTGAGAAACCGACAACTGAAGCGCCAAGGCGATGGATTGCTGTTTCAAAAGAGAGGCGAGTACGGGTGGAGGCTTCGAAGAAACAACTGGCGATGACCTTGGGTTTCAGCAATTCAGGTTGTGGTCTGGCTTTCAGTGCAGCAGCAGTCTGTAACACCAATTCCAGATCTTCGCGGTTCAGATCATTTATTGAGATGATATGTTTGCGATATAACGGATTAGCCATTTTTCACTCTCCTCTAATGCTGACATCCGGGGTGGCGATCATGAATCGATTACCGGGCAAAAAAAAGCCCCTCATTGAGGGGCGTTAAATGATTGGTTTAGCAACGGGAAAACAATGACGGCTAGCTGCCCTCTGTCAGGCAGTTGTGCTTGATGACAAAAATAAGCGCTGTCTTTCATGATTTCTCCCGGCAAATTGTGGCGCATTATACTCGTGAAAAATCTTACAGCAACTATTTGACCGAAGAAAAATAAGATTGGCAGGATCATATCTTTAAAGACATCATCCTGCCGATATCTCAACTAATTAAATTTTAAGATCATTTGCTAATGTTGCCACCATTACCGCTTTAATGGTATGCAGGCGATTTTCTCCTTGATCAAACACAATACTGTGCTCTGATTCAAAAACTTCATTGGTAACCTCCAGCCCTCCATACATATTAAATTCAGCCGCGAGCTGTTTGCCTAATATCGTTTCTTCATCATGAAATGCCGGCAGACAGTGCAGGAATTTTACCTGTGGATTGCCTGTCATGTTCACCACATCCATATTCACTTGATAAGGTTTCAAGAGGTTAATTCGTTGTTGCCAAACTTCTTTTGGCTCGCCCATAGAAACCCAGACATCGGTATAAAGAAAATCAGTATTTTTAACCCCTTCGGCTATATTTTCCGTCAGAGTAATTTTACCTCCTGTTTTTTCAGCCAGTTTCTGACATTCAGTAACCAGCGCGGCATTGGGCCAGTACTTTTCAGGGGCAATCAATCGAACGTCCATGCCCATTAGTGCCGCTGCTTCTAGCATGGTATTACCCATATTGTTACGGGCATCCCCCAAGTAGGCGAATTTGATTTCTGACAATGGTTTTTCTGGTTGATGTTCCTGAATAGTTAGCAGATCTGCCAGTAGCTGAGTGGGGTGAAATTCGTCTGTTAGCCCATTCCATACCGGAACACCTGCGTATTTTGCCAGTGATTCAACGATTGTCTGGGCATAGCCGCGATATTGAATACCGTCATACATACGGCCAAGTATACGAGCGGTATCTTTGATCGATTCTTTATGACCAATCTGGTTACCACTGGAGCCGAGGTAGGTGATATTTGCCCCTTGATCGTAAGCTGCCACTTCAAATGAACAGCGGGTACGGGTGGAATCTTTTTCAAAAATCAGCACGATGTTTTTGCCTGTTAACAGGGCTTTTTCTGTACCAGATTTTTTAGTCGATTTTAATTCAGCAGCTAGCTTTAGCAAGGCATGAATTTCTGCTGAGGAAAAATCAAGTAACCTTAAGAAATGACGCTGATGGAACGGATTCATTGTTTGGTGTCTCCGTATTTATTGTTTGCATTTAAATTCAATCTATATCTATAAAAATGCAATTTCAACTCCGTATTAGATTTCTTTGATGTAAACAGTGGTTAGCCCGCCTGTGGTGTGGGAGAATGAGTATTGGGACGGCCAACTGCTTGAGGATATTTGGTATGGCAAATCAAAGAGACTTAGAAGAACAACGCGAAGAAACGCGCCTTATTATTGAAGAATTACTGGAAGATGGTAGTGATCCTGATGCACTTTATGCCATTGAGCATCACTTTTCCGCTGAGGACTTTAGCCTGTTGGAAAAGGCTGCGGTTGAAGCCTTTAAACTGGGTTATGAAGTGACTGACGCGGAAGAATTGGAAGTCGAAGATGGTACGATTCTGATGTGTTGTGATGTTATCAGTGAGTGTGGATTGAATGCAGAATTGATTGATGCTCAGGTTGAACAGTTGGTAAATCTGGCTGAAAAAATTGGCATTAATTATGATGGTTGGGGCACTTACTTCGAAGATCCTGATGAGCAAGATGAAGATGATTTGCCGGAGCAGGGTGAGAGTAGACTTCATTAGTATAGTCAATATGTTAAGAATCCTGTATTAGCTCTGGTCGTGATTAATACATGTGATTCAAAACAAAATAGTCCTTATTTGCCAAAGCAAATAAGGACTATTGCATTTAATAGACTATCTTATCAAACCGTGTTCTTTGACTTTTGCAAGAATAGTTCCTCTCCTAATTTGGTTTGCCTCGGTCATTTCCCTTTTTAATTCTTGCCCTAGCTCATTAGAAACCAGATCCTTATGTTTTTCTGCTAGCTCGCTTAATTCTTCTGCGGTATGAACAACGCCGGTCACTTTCCACGCCAGTGACAGACCTTTGAAAGCCACTTTGGCTACCGGATGTGGTACGACCGCAGCGGCTGTATCCAGAGTGGCGCCGACCGCCGCACCCAGCGATGCCCCGGTAATTAGCGTATCTGTTGCGACCTCTTTTAAATCATCAGTTGCTTTTTGCAGCTCTTCCAATTTTTCTGGGGTGACGGTAGCAGTAGCCGCACCCGCCTTAAATACCTTTTTTATACCGTCGAAGGTGAGGCTAAAATTATTAATTGCGTCGGTGCCAGCGGCTTTTGTTAGCTCAGTTTTGTTTAGTTCACCTACATTGCCAGCGGCGGCGAATTCTCCGGCGGTCGCGACTAAACTTACTCCTTCTTTTATTGCTTGAGCGCCAGGGACTTGTCCCTGCGCGAGATGTTCTGCGGCTTCTTTGCGTCCCGCTACGTTATGGGCCATCTGCTTGAGCGGGTCATAGTTTGCTTTTAAAGCACCCGCTTTTTGGGTGATTTTGCTGACTTGTTGATCACCATAGGATTCAGAAGCAGGAGATGGCATCTGAGGTCTTTCAGCTTGTTGATTTTTATGTTTGTAGAGTTCGTATGCTATACCGCCAACGCCTAATGCGCCTGTTGCTACGGTTTTAAATATACGTCCATCTTCATCTATGCCAGTCATTGGATTATTTCTTACCATACGGTATAAATTCAGGCCATCTACTGTTCCAGCCGGGTCAGCGCTTAACCATCTACCGGCCCACGGTTGATAATAACGGTAGCCGTAATAGTACAGTCCTGTTGCATCACGCTCTTTGCCTGAATAACGAATGGTTTTGTAACCAGCTTCAACCTGATTTCTTGCCGCCCATATTGCGGTGCCGCCGTAGGGGTAATACTCTTCCCAACTAATAATTTCCCCGTGCATATCCAGTTCTAATTCGCTGCTGTGTGTAAGATTATCGTAGCTGTATCTGACTTGATCGTTATCTATGCCAGTGGGTTGGCCTTTTTCCCAGTGTAGAACGCGTACTTGTGCTCTTCCTGCTTGCCCGACAGCAATAACTTGCAAGTCTTCGGTGATATTGGCGCCGCTTTGAGTGGTATGTAATTCCAACCCTGGCAGGTAAGTGACTCGTTGTTGTTGTGTGGCATTGGGTGTTTGCTGTTCATTTATTTTCAATAGCCGCATTCCGTCACTGTCATAGCGGTACCATTCGCGCGCGCTGTTACCACTTTGATTCACTTGTTGTAGTTCTCCCCGTGGTGTCCAGTTTAAGGATTGCCCTGATAACAGACTGGTTTGATGACCACCTGCATCAAAGAATGCATCAACGAGATTGGGATCGTTGGTGAGGGTACTGAGGACACCGCGGTTATTGCGGTTTGAAATGGTGATATCTGTGGTGTAGTTATTGTTACTTGCCGGAGCGCTATGCCGGATTTGTGTCAGGTTGCCGCTATCGTCGTAGGTATAAGTGCGAGTATAGTTAGTATAGGTATTGTCGTCGGTAGGAAGAGGGGTAATTAAAGGAGGGAGCTGGCTTCCTTGCTGACCAATGTTAGCCATCTCGCGGCCGGTTGCTTTGATGAGTTGGTACAGAGAATCATAGGTATACGCATTTTCCGGTACTATTTTCTGATTACGCCAGAATCGGGTTGCTTCTGCATCATTACGAATACTGATCACATTGCCAACAGGATCATATTCATAACGTAAATCCTGTAGTGGTTTTGTACTATCTTTAGTCCGGCGAGTTTTAATGTTAATTAATCGTTGAGTCTCTGATTCATAGGTATATTCCGTAATAACGCCATTACCATGTTCTTCTCGTAATTTCTGTCCGGCTGCTGACCAAGTAATAGACTGTACAATAACTTTTTCGGATTGGCCTTTTAATGTTAACCAACTACCTTTCAATTGGCCCGCGACATCATAGGCCAGCCGCTGTATATTTCCTTTGGCATCGATTTGGGCTAACAGAGCACCAATGGCATCAGTTTTATTTTGAGTAGTGAATATGTTGTCATTTAATTTTGTGCGCCAACTATTTTCATCATCACCATGCCAGTCAGCTTCCAGATTGTCGGCTATTAATTGACGAGATTGCGATAAAACCGCTCCCGTCAAGGACAAACTTTCCAATTGTATCAATCCCGCCGTGTCATAATGGCGTATACATTGCCCGGCGAGATTCTGATTCTTCTCTGCATCCGTATTGTTTGCCCAAATAAGGCGTTCTGTGGTTTTCTCGTTCTTTTGTATTGACTCGGTAACAGCCAGCAAGCGGCCGGGCAAGGTATTACCTTCATAGTGATGGGTCTGACGAGCGCCAATTGCATTGATAGTCAGTACTGGGCGTCCTTCGATATCGTTTAATGTAACTGTTCGGCCGGCATCGATACTTTCTTCACGCAGCGTATTACCAGCGAGACTAAAGGTACGGGTGAAGTTTGAGCCACTCTGATTTTTATATCTATGTGGGTCCGTGCTTTTTACTTGAAATCCTTGAATATTAAATTCATAGCGAGTGATCAATTCGTTGCTATTGGTTTCATCGGCTTGAGTACGCCGATATTCCAGCGTACGGATATTCAACCTTCGATTATCTCGTATGCTGACAGAGGGAGTATTTCGGTTAATTGCAGAATTGTCACGACTCATATTGCAGCTCCTTATGCTGTTTTAGTCTGTTAGCCGGTTTAATAATGGCGACCTCAAACTTTACTATGGAATGAGAAAAATTTTTAACAGAACAGTATGATAATTTTTGAAATTGACAGTATGAGAATTAGTATTTTCATTAGTTTGGGATAGATGGTTGAATGACGAAAAATTATTTTATATTCATATAATTAAATTATTATTGAATATTGTCGGTTATATCTGAGATATTGCAGATTTGTAAACGGATATTGAATTTATGTATGGATAAGAGTTTTGGATGTTAATTATGACATTGGAAAAATTTATTCTTTTGTATATTCTCTTTGTTTGATAATAAATAAGGCTATTTTACTATTATGACTCCAATATGACAGCAGAATAGTGGTTATTTCTATTACCATCAATTCTCTTATATAAAAGAAATTTCAGATAATTATTTATATCATTTATAGTACAGATGCTGGTAAATGGTGTAAAGAGTGTTAATTTAATCGGAAATGGATATAATTGATTATTAGGATATATTCATATGATTGACATGGTTTTTTACTCTATATTAACAACTTAATGGAAAGGTCTTATATATTGATCTTAATTACGTCAATAAAATAGTATTAATTTAAAGAAGGTATTTCAAATGGCTAATGTAAGTAATATTAGGAAAATTATTAATAATACCCAAAAGAAAATCTATGTTGTGGTAGGCGAAGATAATAACAAAACGCATACTGTTAATATTAATTCTGAATGGGTAGGTGATCTCTGGGTACCGTGGATTGGGGCGCAGGATGAGAGTAAAAAGGCTATTCGTATAACGATAGATGGTGAGCCAGAAATTATTTGGTTTTTTCAAGACTTTAAAAATCCTCCAGGTAAGGATCAAATAAAGTATCATAAAGGTAAGATTTTCAGCTATAAAAATGCAAAGGATGTAGAAGGTGAAAGTTCAGGAGGAGGGAACAAAACGTTGCGTTTTTATATAGATGCTAAAAAGGTGGTGAAATTTAAACTAATTTAATTAAGGGAAAGTGCAGAATTCTGATTGTTCTCATGGATAGCGAATGCATTCAGAATTCTGTGTTAATTTTCACGACTCATATATTAAGTAGCTATTCTAAGCTATGTCATTGCTATGCAACTATTAAGAGAAAACCACCTCTTGCAAGCAGAGGCGGTTATTTTCTTATTTGGAAACATCGGTACCGAAATACTGAGTGGAAATGCGTAGATAGGTGCCATCGGCTTTGATATCGGCTAGTGCCTTATCGATAGCGGCTTGTAATTCTGGTTCGCCTTTACGGATTAGCACACCGACTGGATCGCCATTGGGTTCAGACGCGACAACTTTTACCGGTGCATTAGGTTTGTGTTTCCTAAAATCGAGATAGGACAGATTATCGTTGATAGTGGCATCGGCCCTGCCTGTAGCAACCAAATCGATGGCCTGATTAAATCCTTCGGTAGGAACGATTTCCGCACCGAAACGTTTTGCCAACCGGGCATAATTGCTGGTTAAGCTATGGCTGGAGGTTTTACCTTTCAGATCGCTAAACGTTTTTATATTGTCATTATTTTTCCGGGTGATAAGTACGGCTTTAGATATGATATACGGCGTGGAAAAGTCATATTTCTTTTGCCGTTCTGGCGTAATAGCGACCTGATTAAGTACCGCGTCATAGCGTTTAGCATCCAGCCCGGCAATAAGCCCATCCCATTTGCCTTCGGTAAACTCGGCTTTGACATTCAGACGTCGTGCGATTTCGCGGCCAATATCAATATCAAATCCAGTTAAAGCTCCTGAGGCATCGTGATAGGTAAATGGCGGGTAAGTTCCTTCGGTAGCGATTTTGAATACCCCTGTTGATTTAATATTATCAAGGCCAGACTCTGCATGTGCAGAATATGCAATGCCGAATTGAATAACACCCGCTAATAATGCGGTGAACAACGCTTTCATTTTCTTTCTCCAAACTGTTAAAAAATTTATTTGATGGTCATTAACTGATTTTTGGATCAATTACGGCAAGGTTATTTTAACGGTGGGTTATATCTCCCAATCCGGTAAAGTATTGGTTAAGGTTGAAACAAATTCCACAGTACGTTGTTTAACGGCTCGGGTGAAAATCGTTTTCGACGTTCCCGATTCGACAATTTCCCCGGATTCTAAAAATATGACGTCGTGGGCAAGATTTGCTGCCAAGCGCAGATCATGGGTAGCCATTAACATCGTGGTTCCTTCTTTAGCCAACTGCTTTAATACGGCAACAACTTCCTGCGATAATTCTGGATCAAGCGCGGAAGTTGGCTCGTCGCACAATAACACCTTGGGCGAGGGCGCCAGTGCCCGGGCAATGGCTACGCGTTGTTGCTGACCACCGGATAGCGTGGCTGGAAAGACATCGGCCTTGTGTGACATACCAACCTTTTCTAGTAATTCAAGCGCTCGCTGTTTAGCCTGTTCATGTGACCATTTCTGAACCCAGATTAACCCTTCCATAATGTTTTCAATGACCGTGAGGTGAGGGAAAAGCTGAAAGTTTTGAAATACCATGCCGGTTTGTTGGCGGATCCGTTGTATATCCTTGTGAGCAATCCGCCCTTTGCCGGTGAAAGTCATGCTTTCATTGCCGATTTGGAGCTTCCCGGCTTGGGGAATTTCTAATAAGTTGATGCAGCGTAATAGCGTACTTTTGCCGCTTCCAGATGGGCCAATCAGTGCGGTCAGGCTGCCTTCCTCAATGGTGAGATCGATTTTTGTCAGGACTTTGTGCCCGTCAAAACTTTTTTCAATGCCGGAGAGTTGGATCATCTTTTAATTCCTGTGTGTCACTCTTTTGCGAAAATTTCTTTTCCAGACGGGCTTGTAGCGATGACAACACTGAACTGATTATCAGATAAAGTATTGCCGCCTCAGTATAAAGAATGAGAGGTTGATAAGTCACCGCGGCAATACGTTGTGCGGCAAGGAAAAGCTCCGGTACGGTGATGACTGAGGCTAGTGAAGTATCTTTCACCAGTGAAATAAATGTGTTTGAGAGTGGTGGAATCGCGATTCTTGCGGCTTGAGGTAGAATGATCCGACGTAATGATTGCGTCCAGCTCATACCGATAGAATAAGCCGCTTCCCACTGTCCTTTTGGTACAGACAATAAAGTCGCGCGAATCACCTCGGAGGTATAAGCGCCAATATTCAAAGTGAAGCCAATCACCGCTGAGGTAAATGCGCCTAACGTAACGCCGACGCTAGGTAAGGCATAAAAAATAAGAAACAGTTGTACCAGCAACGGCGTGCCGCGGATCAGCCAGACGTAGAATTTGGCGACGGAAATAAGCGGTTTTGGCCCGTAAAGCCGGATGAGCGCCACGATAAAACCCAGTATGATACCGAGAGTAAAAGTAATGAGAGTTAGTGGAATAGTGAAGGTAAAGCCCGCATAAAGCATAGGCCAAAAAGAATCGAGTACTAAATTGAACCAGGAGGGTTCCATATATTTTCCCTATTGTGTGTAATATAACTATACCCGTCATCGTTCAAGTTGCCTCTTTGTTGGCTGCGCTCACTCACCCCGGTCACATAGTTACCTATTCTCCCGAGGATTCGCTCCCTTGCCGTCGCGATCCATCTTGAAATCCATAGGGTATATACATTTATAGTGATTTTTTTAAATATCATATGGCAAGCTGTCAACTTACATATATAAGATATAGTTATATCATATTGTCATTTTAGATATATAGAGTGATTTATATAAATCAATATATCTAATGTTTGATTAAAATATTTTCTGGCTGTTTAATTCAACAAGGTTAATAATAAAGTCCCCTGGACAGAGTTTGTCTTTAACTTTCAGGGAACTGTTAAGGGAATATTGCACTTATTCGGAAGGATTATCACCAAAATAGTTAGCCCAGATACGCTGATAGGTACCATCGGCTTTGATGTCAGTTATTGCTTTATCAATAGCAATTTTGAGTTCTGACTCTCCCTGACGAAGTAAAACGGCTGTCTGCCCTGCATTGGGGCTCGTTGCGGCAATTTTTACTGGTGCGTTTGGTTTGTGCTTCTTATAGTCCAGATAAGATAAGTTATCATTAATAGTGGCATCGGCTCTGCCGGTACTAACCAATTCGATTTCCTGACTAAATCCATTCGTGCCGATAATTTCTGCGCCGTTATCTCTGGCTATTTGAGCGAAGTTGTTGGTTAAAGTATGTGCTGAGGTTCTGCCTTGTAAGTCGCTGAATGTTCTTATGTTATTGTTATCTTTATTAATGATAAGTACCGCTTGCGATGTGATATAGGGGATGGAGAAGTCATATTTTTTCTTGCGCTCAGGTGTAATCGCAATTTGGTTAATTACCGCATCAGAACGTCCCGCATCTAACCCGGCAATCAGTCCGTCCCATTTTCCCTCAATAAATGTTGGTTTGACATTCAATCGGCGTGCAATTTCACGGCCAATGTCGACGTCGAAGCCAGTTAAAGTACCGGAGGCATCGTGATAAGTGAATGGTGGATAAGCTCCTTCCGTCGCTATTCTGAATGTGCCGGTGGATTTAATCTTATCAAGGGTTGATTCTGCATTAGCGGAATGTACGAGGCCAAATTGGATAGTACTTGCCAATAATAGGGTAAGAATTGTTCTCATTCTATTTCTCCGGGTTGTTATAAATGAGTAAATTAATTTATTGCTACCTTGATAGTGCTTAATGAAATAAATTATTCATAATAATAAATAATTGAATATTAAATTAGACTAAAATTGCATTATTGTTTACCTTTTTGCTTGTAATAATGTATTTATATGATTTTATTCTTTCTATAATATGCTAACTATAATGATTTATATATAAAATAAAATTATATCATATTGTCATTTCAGATATATAAATTTAAAAATTAATATTCACTCATGTTAAGGAAATAGGTATGGTTATTTTCAATGTTCTTGATGGTATTGATATAGAATAGATTCAATTTACATCTTATTATTAATTTTATCGTTTACTATTTAAATTAAAAAGCCACTGACAATGAATTGCAGTGGCTTTGGTGAGAATTTACTTTTTGAAAAGATTACAACGCGGTAATCGTTTCTTTTTGAGTCAGCAGCTTCTCTTTTGATGTATTGCAGCTTGCCAGACGTTCACGCTCTTTGGCGACAACAGCTTCGGGCGCACGGCTGACGAAACCTTCGTTTGATAGCTTGCCTTCAATGCTGCCAATCTCTTTATCCAGTTTCTCAATCTCTTTATTCAAACGGCTTAGTTCAGCCTCTTTATCCACTAAGCCAGCCATTGGAATTAATACTTCTGCGCCATTAATCAGTTTAGTGACAGAAATCGGCGCTTCTTCACCCGCAGACAGAAGCGTGACAGAAGATAATCGGCCCATTGCCTGAATAAAATTCAGGTTTTCCGCTACACGGCGTTGTGCATCAGCATCGGCATTACGTAGCAGAACTTCCAGTGGCTTGCCTGGTGCGATATTCATTTCAGCACGGATATTACGTACTGCAATAATCGCATCCTTAATCCATTCCAAATCGTTCAGCGCCAACTCATCAGTTTTCGCTAGATCAAATTCAGGGAATGGTTGCAGCATAATGGTATCTGCTTCAATTCCTTTAACCACTTTCACCCGTTGCCAGATGGTTTCAGTGATAAATGGAATAATTGGGTGAGCCAGGCGCAATAATCCTTCCAGAACCTCGATCAGAGTATGACGGGCGCCACGAACTTCTGCCTCTGAACCTTTGTTAATTGCCGGTTTAGAAAGCTCCAGATACCAGTCACAGAACTGGTTCCAGGTGAATTCATAAAGAATATTGGCAGCCATATCAAAACGATATGTATCCAGTGCTTCACGGTAAGCTTTTACTGTCTGGTTAAATTCAGCCAGAATCCAACGATCAGCCAGTGATAGCGCCATTTCACCGCCATTTTGGCCGCAATCCTGACCTTCTGTATTCATTAGAACAAAGCGGCTGGCATTCCACAATTTGTTACAGAAATTACGGTAACCTTGCAGGCGCTTCATATCCCAGTTGATATCACGACCTGTTGAGGCCAGCGCTGCTAACGTAAAGCGTAGGGCATCGGTACCATGCGCTTCGATACCTGCCGGGAACTGCTTCTCGGTACGTTTGCGGATTTTTTCGGCCAACTGTGGCTGCATCATATTGCCAGTACGTTTTTCTAGCAGATCTTCCAGAGAAATACCGTCAACCATGTCCAGTGGGTCAATGACATTCCCTTTGGATTTGGACATCTTCTGACCTTCTTCATCCCGGATAAGACCGGTCATGTAGACAGTCTTAAAGGGAACCTGAGGTTTGCCATTTTCATCTTTGATGAAATGCATGGTCATCATGATCATGCGAGCAATCCAGAAAAAGATGATATCAAAACCGCTCACCAACACATCGGTTGGGTGGAAAGTTTTCAACGCCTCGGTTTGTTCAGGCCAGCCAAGGGTAGAGAAAGTCCATAAACCGGAAGAGAACCAAGTATCCAGTACATCTTCATCTTGGTTTAAAGCGATGTCTGCGCCCAGATTGTTTTCACGGCGGACTTCTTCTTCACTGCGACCAACATAAACATTCCCGTTGGCGTCATACCATGCCGGAATACGGTGGCCCCACCATAATTGGCGAGAGATACACCAATCCTGAATATCGCGCATCCAGGAGTAATACATATTTTCATACTGCTTAGGTACAAACTGGATATCGCCATTTTCAACGGCTTCGATAGCCACTTTCGCCAGAGGCGCGGTACGGACATACCATTGATCAGTCAGCATGGGTTCAATAACCACTCCGCCTCGGTCGCCATAAGGAACGGTCAGATCATGAGGTTTAATTTCAACCAGCAGGCCCAGTTTTTCGAACTCAGTAACCATCGCTTTACGAGCTGCAAAACGTTCCATGCCTTGGTATTCAACCGGAATATCAGAGCTGTAAGCATCAGAAATTTCGCCATTGGTATCGAAAACTTCGGCTGCATGACGGATGTTGCCATCAAGGGTCATGATATTGATCATCGGCAGGGCATGGCGCTTACCGACTTCATAGTCATTGAAGTCATGGGCTGGTGTGATTTTCACGCAACCGGTGCCTTTTTCCATATCCGCGTGTTCATCACCGACAATAGGAATGCGGCGGTTAACTAATGGCAGAATAATCTCTTTGCCGATTAAATCCTTGTAACGCGGATCTTCCGGGTTAACTGCCACGCCGGTATCGCCTAGCATCGTTTCAGGCCGGGTAGTTGCAACGATTAGATAATCTTTCCCTTCCGCGGTTGTGACACCATCGGCCAATGGATAACGCAGATGCCACATAGAACCTTTAACTTCACGGTTCTCAACTTCCAGATCGGAAATTGCAGTGTGTAATTTCGGGTCCCAGTTAACTAAGCGTTTACCGCGATAAATGAGATTTTCTTGATACAGACGGACAAAGGCTTCTTTTACGGCGTTGGACAGACCTTCATCCATAGTGAAACGCTCGCGCTCCCAGTCAACGGAGTTACCCAGACGACGCATCTGATTGGTAATCGTGCCGCCGGATTCTGCTTTCCACTGCCAGATCTTATTGATAAACGCATCACGGCCATAATCGTGGCGGGTTTTGCCTTCTTCTGCTGCGATCTTGCGTTCAACCACCATTTGAGTAGCAATACCTGCGTGGTCAGTACCGGACTGCCACAACGTATTTTTACCCTGCATCCGCTGATAGCGGATCATGGTATCCATAATGGTTTGCTGAAACGCATGGCCCATATGTAGGCTGCCGGTCACGTTTGGCGGCGGGATAACAATACAGAAACTCTCACGGCTGGTATCGCCGTTCGGCTTGAAGTAACCACTTTTCTCCCAATGGTTATAAAGAGGCTGTTCAATTTCTTTAGGATTGTACGTTTTATCGAGAGATGGCTCGGCTTGCGTTTGAGTTGCGGGTGTTTTTTCCATTTTATCTTGATACTTAGTATGTTGGCGGCGTTGCCGTGGTCAAATTAAAGCCGACGCTGCGATATGATTTATATCGTTCACGCGCTAACTGTTTCAAATTTTCATCTATAGGAACGAAGTCTATCACTTCATGGAAAGCGGTGGCAAAGTCTGCAAATTGCGGCAACAGATTTATTAAGATATCACGAGGGGCATTTCCCCGTTTTTGCGGCCAACATAACTCAACCGGCGCACCATATCTTGGCCCTTCACCAGCAAGATTATGTGGGACGAACTGATGAGGCTCCCGTTGCCATAAGGCTTCATCTAACTTTTCTGCCTGTAGCTGGTTTTCACAGGCAATTAGCACCCGTTTTCCTGCTCGCCATTGGTCAGCCGCAAATTGACATGCCAGCCATTCGTGAGCTTGCAAATCTGCCTGAGGTGATGGCTGTTCCAGTAAATAAAACGTGGCACTTTTCATAATGTCTCTGTTACGGAGAAAGGGCATTGTTAAATGCCCTTTTGATAAACTAAGAGAGGAATCAAATCAATCGTCGTTATTGATACCGGCACTTCCCGCCCGATTTAACAGGAATTGTGACAGCAGTGCAACCGGGCGACCTGTTGCGCCTTTTGCTTTACCTGAACGCCAGGCCGTACCCGCGATATCCAGATGCGCCCAGTGATATTTTGTTGCGAAGCGAGACAGGAAACAGGCTGCGGTAATCGCACCACCCGCACTGCCGCCGGTATTCGCCAGATCGGCAAAGTTAGAATCGATTTGCTCGAGGAACTCGTCAGTCATTGGCAGACGCCATGCGCGATCACCGGATTGTTCTGAGGCATTGAGTAACTCATGGGCCAGTGGATTATGGTTGGATAACAATCCACTGTAATGGTTACCAAGCGCCGTTATGCAAGCCCCGGTTAGTGTAGCGATATCAATGACCAATTCTGGATCAAAACGTTCAACGTAAGTTAACGCATCGCACAGAACCAGACGGCCTTCGGCATCGGTGTTGAGTACTTCGACAGTCTGACCAGATAGGGTGGTTAAAATATCTCCAGGTCGGTAAGCGCGACCCCCTGGCATATTCTCGCAGCCTGCCATGACGCCGATGACATTGAGTGGTAATTGTAGCTCAGAAACCACACGCATTACGCCATAAACCGTTGCCGCTCCACACATATCATATTTCATCTCATCCATGCCGCCAGCAGATTTGATTGAAATACCGCCGGAGTCAAAAGTCAGGCCCTTGCCAACCAGAATGATGGGTTTGGCATTTTTATCAGAACTGCCTTTATATTCCATGACTGACATCAGAGATTCATTCTGAGAGCCTTGACCAACCGCCAGATAGGCATGCATGCCTAGCTCTTTCATCTGCTCTTCACCAATCACTTTTGTTGTAATATGGCTATTGGCAGAATCTGCGAGCTGGCGTGCCTGAGAAGCCAGATAAGCTGCATTACAGATATTGGGTGGCATGTTACCAAGATCTTTGGTCGCTTTGATACCGGCAGCAATGGCAAGGCCGTGTTGGATTGCACGTTCACCGCTGGTTAGCTCCCGACGGGTCGGAACATTGAAAACCATCTTACGCAGTGGGCGGCGCAACTCATTTTTATTACTTTTTAGCTGGTTGAAAACATAGAGAGACTCTTTCGCTGTTTCCACCGCTTGGCGTACCTTCCAATAATTATTGCGGCCTTTAACATGCAGTTCTGTTAAGAAGCAAACTGCTTCCATTGAACCCGTTTCATTGAGGGTATTGATAGTTTTCTGAATAATCTGTTTATACTGGCGTTCATCCAATTCGCGCTCTTTACCACAGCCGATAAGCAGAATACGCTCAGATAACACATTGGGAACATGATGCAGCAGCAGTGATTGACCAACTTTGCCTTCTAGTTCACCGCGACGCAGCAATGCACTGATGTAACCGTCACTTATTTTATCGAGTTGTTCAGCGATAGAGGAAAGGCGACGAGGTTCGAAAACGCCGACAATGATACATGCACTACGTTGTTTCTCCGGGCTACCGCTTTTTACACTAAACTCCATGCGTTCTCCTGAATCTTAAAGACAAAGACGGATGCTATCGCTAAAATATAGCGTTCCGCATTAATCTACCCCATAGAAAATTAACTATTTATGTTAAGCTAAACCCACTATTTGTTATTGTTTAGCTAACTATATAAGTATGTTCTGATTGGGAACCTGAATATGGAATGCTTCGATATCATTTTAGCAGTGAGGAAGCCAAACTGATGCACATAATAAATGGTATATATACAATGAAGTTAGCGATTTTCCTGCAAAAAGACAAGTTTTCACAGGCGTAATAAGCGTGATCATCATTAGATATCTAGTACGGGAAACCCTGAAAAGCCAAGTTGCGATACTTTTTATCCTTTTACTCATCTTTTTCTGTCAAAAGTTAGTAGAAGTTTTGGGTGCCGCAGTGGAAGGGGACGTCCCGGCAAACTTAGTTTTATCCTTATTAGGATTAGGTGTGCCTGAAATGGCGCAGTTGATTTTGCCCCTGAGTCTGTTTCTTGGGGTATTGATGACTTTCAGTAAACTCTATACTGAAAGTGAAATAACTGTTATGCATGCGTGTGGCTTAGGCAAGCGTGTGCTGGTGGTTTCGGCGCTTATTCTGGCGTTGTTAACTTCCGCGTTAGCGGCAGTGAATGTCATTTGGCTCATGCCGTGGTCCTCGAAATATCAAGAACATGTGGTGGCTGATGCTAAAGCTAATCCAAGTTTAGCGGCGATCATGGAAGGGAGGTTCAAACCTTCCGACGATGGTAATTTGGTGCTCTATATTGGCAACGTGCATGGTAATAAATTTGAAAACGTATTCCTTGCCCAACTTCGTCCCGTTGATAACCAGCGTCCTTCCGTGGTGATCTCTGATGGTGGTCATATGGTGGAGCGGCCTGATGGCAAACAGGTAGTTATCCTTAATCATGGCACCCGTTATGAAGGTACTGCCATGTTGCGTAATTTTAGGATCACTGAATTCCGTGATTATCAAGCAATTGTCGGGCATCAGACATCAATCGTAGATAGTAATAAAGTTGAACAGAAGTCTATTGTTCAGTTATGGCAGGATGATGATAAAGATTCCCGCGCTGAGTTCCATTGGCGTCTGACTCTGGTGCTTTCGGTACTGATTATGGCCATGATGGTTGTACCCTTGAGTGTGGTAAACCCGCGTCAAGGTCGGGTACTAAGCATGTTGCCAGCGATGCTGCTATATCTCATTTTCTTCTTACTGCAAAGTTCCCTGCGTTCTAACGGTAGTAAAGGTAAATTGGACCCCCTTATCTGGATGTGGTTAGTCAACGGGGCTTATTTGACGTTGGCGTTGGTTCTCAACATTTGGGATACCTTGCCGATGCGTAGGATTCGGGCTCGTTTCAAAGACAGAGGAGTAGCCTGATGTTTGGTGTATTGGATCGTTATATCGGGCGGACTATTCTACAGACTATTCTGATGACGCTGTTTATGCTGGTATCCCTTTCCGGCATTATTAAGTTTGTTGATCAGCTAAGAAAAGTGGGGCAGGGGGAATATACCACTATTTCCGCGGGTCTTTATGCTTTGTTAAGTGTACCGAAAGATATTCAGATATTTTTCCCTATGGCCGCTTTGCTTGGCGCTTTATTGGGGCTTGGTACGCTGGCGACCCGTAGTGAGTTGGTGGTCATGCAGGCTGCTGGATTTACCCGTATGCAAATTGCTGGTTCAGTGATGAAAACGGCTATTCCGTTGGTGATCCTGACAATGGTTATTGGTGAATGGGTCGCGCCACAAGGTGAACAGATGGCGCGTAATTACCGGGCTCAGAAGATGCTTGGCGGTTCTCTGGTTTCAACAACTAAAGGTATGTGGGCGAAAGATGGGGACGATTTTATCTACATCCAGCGGATTGTGAGTGATACAGAGATTAAAGGCGTCAATATCTATCATTTTAGTGATGATAAAAAACTACTCTCTGTAAAGTATGCAGCCAGTGCGGTTTATGATGAAGATAGCGACCTGTGGAAGCTTTCTCAAGTGGAAGAATCCGATCTGACAGACAGCAAAAAAATCACTGGCTCACAACGTATTTCCGCTGACTGGAAAATTCTCCTGACGCCAGAACAGTTGAATGTGGTAGCGCTTGAGCCTGAAGCACTTTCCATTAGTGGCTTATATCAGTACATCAAATACCTTAAGCAGAGTGAGCAGGAATCAGGACGTTATCAACTGAATATGTGGAAAAAGATATTTGCCCCACTTTCAGTTGCAGTCATGATGTTGATGGCACTCTCATTCATCTTCGGGCCACTGCGTAGCGTGCCGATGGGAGTGAGGATAGTAACAGGGATAACCTTTGGCTTCCTATTTTATGTACTTAATGAGATCTTTGGCCCACTGAGCCTGGTGTACAACATGCCAGCGGTTTTGGCGGCACTGTTACCAAGCTTATCGTTTCTTATTGTGAGTATTTACTTACTCCTTAAGAGGCAGTAGTTTTTAGAAATCGGGGAACCATAGGGATAGGGTTTTTGGCTAAGAAACCCTATCCTGAGCATCTCGATTTTAAGACGTAAAAGGCTCAAGCTTGATGGTGATTCCTTGACAATGCGGTTACCAGTTGATTAACCCCCGTTGTTACGCTACTGAACTGGCTGCGTTGTTTACGAGTAATTACCACAAACACCCCGATATTTTGTTCGGGGATCATTGCCATATACGTATTAAACCCCCCGCCGCCACCGGTTTTCTGATAAATACCCGGTACATCGCCACGGCCATTCATGTAAACCCACCCAAGGCCAACACCATCTGCCTGACCGGCAACATCCATCCCTTTAATTGAAGCCAAAGCGGAACGCTTAAAATAAATACCTTGTTCGCGACTCGCAGTTTGTTTACGTAACTGACTGTCTGATGATAAAAACTGCTGCATCCAGCGCTGCATATCTTTTGGCGTTGAATAAATTCCACCACTGCCTGCTGCTGCAATCGTATTAAGACACGGACTCGGCTTATAACTTTCCATCAAACGAGCACACTGAGAACGGTTTGGTGTCAGTGTAGTGTCTTTCATGTAATAAGGGCCGGTGATCTTATCGTATAACAAACGGGTGTATGGCTTACCTGTAGCCTTAGAGAGCGCATCTGCCAATAAATCATAAGCCAGATTAGAATAAGATGCTGTTGTGCCTGGTGCGGAGTCTAATTGAGCTGTTTTTAACCAAGTCCAGCGGTTGACTTGTGTAGGCCAGACAAAAACAGGACGCCCCCATCTACCTCCCGGTTGCTCACGAGGTAAACCACTGGTATGGCTTGCCAGGTGGAATAACCGGATAGGTTGAAGAGGGCTATACAGGGGGACTTTCACACCATAATAACCATAATCCTGCAATGGATCGGTGGAGCGCAGAACCTCATCCTCTTCGAGCTTGATCATAACCTCACTGGTCATCAGCTTAGTTAGAGAGGCAATACGGATGATAGAATCGGGCTTCGGACGGATGCCGCTTCCCGGACGGGTTTCACCGAAACTGCGGTAAACCGTCTGATTATTATCAATCACCACCATCGCCATGCCTTGCGCATTGCTGCCGTTGAAAATATCCTGTGCATACTGATCAACCAACTGTGAAGCCAGCTTTTTAGTTCTCGCATTTCCTTCGAACACTTCCCATTTCAATGGTTGTTTCTTCGGTTGCAGAAACTTTGCCGAATATGTTTTATCAGAAGAAGAACAGGCTGCGAGAGCCAACATCATGGTAGAAACAGAGAAGATCTTAAAAAACTGTTTATTCATTTTGAATTGACCAATCAGGCATATTTCCAGTGAATTCACAAACAGGATAAAGATAGCAAAAGCGGCTATTTATTCTTTTTAAACAATGCCATCAACGCACCAATGACAATGCCCAAAAAGATCCCGGCGCCAATCCAGCTAATAATCGTCATAACCATTTACCTCATCGCGAATTATCATGCTGAGATTATATAAGGTGATTATAGGTTGTCTATCAGCGTCAGGTGGTTCAGCTAACTATGGTCGCAAAAAACGCCTCAAAAGGAGTCGTTTTTTCTCTGGTATTGTAGAGAAGGAGCTATTTCAGGTGGAAAAGATATTGCTGTGTGTGTCTATTTAGAGCTTTTATGTTCAGTAATTGAACATGCATTTGTGTTGAGAGATGGGTTTGATCTTTTTTTCAACACTTAAACCAAAGTTAGAAGGATAACAGTTGCTAACAGATCGCTGACAGGTATAATGGCCCTCGTTTTCCGCATACTACTTCAGTGCCGAAGTGGCGAAATCGGTAGACGCAGTTGATTCAAAATCAACCGCCTTCGGGTGTGCCGGTTCGAGTCCGGCCTTCGGCACCATTTGACCTTCCAAAGACGTCCATAAACTTCCGTAACTACCTAAAAAACAACAAATTACTTAGCTTTTGAGTCTATAAGCGTCCATTCGTATCCGTTGACATCCATGATATTTGGGGGTCAAATTGGGGGTCAGTTCTTTTCGATAATGAGTTGACCCCCAAATTATGCCTTTAACAGACATGGAAGCTCGTGCGGCAAAGCCCCGTGAAAAAGAATACAAACTTACTGATGTACAAGGTTTGTATCTGCTCATTAAACCCAGTGGCTCAAAACGCTGGTATCTGAAATATCGGTTTGCGAGCATGGTTTCAGGACAATGGTGCATAGTTCGCTAATCGAATCGTGATTGTGGTCTAGGGATGCAGTAGAACGGCAGATGAGCTATATGGAGCGTAACTCTGTGCGGGCGGCTTACATTCATAGGGCCGAGCATCTGGATGAGAGGAGGTTAATGTTGCAGTGGTGGGCGGATTTTTTGAATTCTAATTGACAGAAAGCTGTGAGCCCGTTTGATTTCGGTAAATTGAATCAAAAGTGATAACTAATTTATCACACAAATCACTTTCAATTTAACTCTTTGTTTTTATTTGTGATATCTTCTAGTTGTAAGAGTGCTGTTCGTTGTTATTATTGGTTTCAATTTTGACACTCGCTGAGCTTAAACAATCTTAACTCAATGACTTTATTGCAACGCGTCTTAGCTCGCAGCTTTTCGTTCGTTATACTGGTAAAGTTAAAGTATCGCTGCATGATTTGTATGGTTAATATACCTTTTACTTTAGTTGATACCCATATCGTTGCTCAAGAGCCAGCGCGTTTATCTAAGATTCAAATTGTTATGGATTACGAGAAGAATGATGAATAGCCTATCAAATTCAACAACTGAACAGAATACAGCGCTGTCTTCTCAGCCAAGTAGTGCCTGGGTACGTTTTCTTCGAAGCTACGGACCTACTTCTAACAACCTCACCATGTTTGATGAATATGTCGTTAGGGCTTTAGGACGAGCCAAAGTTCATCCGATTCAATTGTCGACACCATTGCTGGATAAAATGGTTGAGCATATTGAGTCTAAGGTTCCTGGTTCAATCCTGATTGCTGGGACTGCTGGTGATGGAAAAACATACCACTGCCGTGCTTTGTGGGAAAAATTCGGAGGATCAACTAAGCATTGGTCTACAAAGGGTAATATCAAAGAGCTTCCGCTTGCTGATGGCCGTTTAGCTGTATTCATCAAAGATCTTTCTGAATTTAATGGAGAGGAAAGCGACCTTCCCCTGCTTCGCCTTGAACGATCTGTGTTAGAAGGGGATGATTCTGAGATCATCATTCTTGCGGCTAATCACGGTCAATTACTTGATCGATTGAGAGATATTGGTCGAAGACAAGGGCGAGTTCATCCTTTACGTAAACCACTTCAAGAACAATTTCTGCAGGCAGGTCCAGCACCAAACAGGCTGGCAGTATTTGATCTAAGCAGGACTACAAACCGTAAAACATTAGATGAGGCTGTCAGAACCATTGCTGCGCACCCTGAATGGGAAAAATGTAAGCATTGCTCATTAAAGTCAGATGGAAAGATTTGTCCAATTGACGAAAATCGTAGACGGCTGTTAGGAGAATCCGACAGTGGCCAGCTAGCTTTGCGTCTTGCTGACTTAACAGAAATTGCTCGCCTTAACGGACTACACCTTCCTACTCGAGACATACTCGCCTTATGCTCAAATATGATTTTGGGATTTTCAGATGCTAAAGTTGTCAAAGAAAATCTAATGACCTGCGCTGATATTGCGAGTATTCAAGAACGAGAGGATATAGGAAAAGCTAGCATCTATACAAACGCTTTTGGTGCTAATCTTCCCAAACGTAGAGCGGCTGGGCGTCCCATATTCAAAGCGATGGCGAGTTTTGGGGCTGGCGAAGAAACTAGTAATGCGATTGATGGACTGTTGGTCTATGGGAAAGATGACTCGCGATTGCGTGCAGACTTTGATCGTTTGTTAGCCTCAGATCCGATATACGGGGCCACAGCAGCCTTTTACTCTACCCAGAATGCATATTTGGAAGGCCATGAAAGTGCACGGTTAGATGGCGGAGCTTTCGAGTTTTTAGAAATGCTTGAAATACAACGCCGCAGGTTCTTTTTCACGTTACCTGATGGGGAGGCTAACTATCCATATTGGTCGATGACAGTATTCCGTTTTGCTGGAGACTATTTATCAATTATTGAATCTCTTAAAACCAAGAAATTAGTCGGTGATTTAATCAAGGGGCGGATAGTAAAAGGACTGAATAGAGTAATTACTGGATTATTGTTGGAAAATTCCGACAGAATTTTCGTTGCAAGTTCCGGGGGTTTTACCCAATCAAGGGTTAGTGTGCTTTGCGATCATGATATCCCGTCTCGCAGACAAGCTGGTATAGGCATGAGTATCAAGCTCGATGAAAAGACTGGTCGGCCATTATTGGAAGTTTCTTTTGCTCCCGGGCAGGCAAATTCGGTGAGCTTTGATTTAACACCTATACGCCACGAGTTTCTTTCACGTATCTCGGAAGGGGCACTACCAGCTAGCTTTTCTAACGAATGTCTCGAAGATCTTTTGGCCTTCAAGGCCAAGTTGCTACGCAAAGCACAGATAGTTCGTAAAGCTGCGATTGGGTACGATGATGAAGAGTTTGGAGAAGAAGATTCTGCTATGACTCTAAACTTTATTAATATTGAACCTGGTGGGTGCGGGTTCGTTCGTCCCATGACAGTGAGGTGGGCGGAATGAGTTCAATTATAAAACGGCCAGAAATAAAGCACGTTGATTTTTGTGTTGATGAAAATATTTGGGGGCACCGTCTCTATGATGAGCAACTTCCACATTTAACTGTTCTGGAGTTCTTAGGGTTGCTTGGGGCTAATTTGGATCGGCCTCTACTTCCTCATGAAAATTTGGGGGGAACTATCCGCTTCCGACCTCAGCGACAAATCCGTTTACGTAGCCTGTTATTTAACAATCCATATATTGAGTCTATCGCAGATAGTACTTTATCAGATGAAGAGAAATGGAATAAATGGTTCACTAAATTTGCTGAAGGGGCTATGGGGAAGGGAGATGATGACGTAACCTATCTAAGACGAGTCTTCTCAAACTTCAATGATTTTGCCAAAGCTATTGAGCTATTACGTTCTTCATCTTTCGAATCCCGCAGTAATAAACGCTGGAGTTCTAAGTTTGCCTTTCCGTTTGGGCCAGATGCACTCTACGAAGATTTAAATTTTGATGCGCATGGTAATGCAAGTAATGATCGACGTTTTTTTGCGCGCACCGGAGAGTTACTCTATTTAATGCTTACTCGAACAAGAAGAGGAGGAGAGCTAGGACAAGTCTTGGCTAATCAACTCTTTGATAGCACTTCTCCCATGAATCGTCTTGCTAAGGCTTTGCAGGGAGAGACTCAACTCGCCGAAGATTCTCGCTTAGCAGGTTATTTACCTGAGTCTCAAAATCCTCGTTTTGATCAGATTTGTGAAGACTGGCTCGCAGTGTTGAATAAGGATATTCCGGTCTATGACGCACTCGAACACCTGATCCCTATCACAGGGCTGAACATGTTGCTCTATTTTCTGGAACGTTCTAAAAGGCAAGCCGGAGATGACAAACCCGTGGAGATTGTGTGTGAAATCGTATCTAAAGAACGCACTAAACTCAGAGCACTATCTGGTGATAGTTATCAATATAACCAAGGGTTACCTGCAAAAGCGGTACGTGCATATGTAGAATCCATTCGTTTAGATTCTCGTTGGGAAAAATCAAGCGAGATGGATGTCCCTGATTCTGATCGTCTGAAACTGATGCGTGAATGGTTCCAATGGCCTCCATCTGAAGGGGATGACGATGGAAACCTTTCAGGCAAGAACTCAGATGATTTGATTTCTGAGCTAGTCACATTATCGCTTGCTCGTCATGAACGTCATACTGGCAAGATCCATGCAACATGGTCTCGGGCAATCGGGCTAAGTTCACGCCGACTTTCCCGGCGCACACGGTATGCTCCAAACGACCGGTTGCTAAAATCCCTTGTGGTTGCAATCGTTGAAGATCGAATGCAATTTGATGAATTCTTAGCCGAGGCTAAGCATCGATATGGGTTGGTAATTGGTGATGTTGAGGGGGCTTATTTAGTGGCCGAAAAATTTGTTGACCAAGAGGAACTTAGTGAGAACCGAGACAACCTCGAAGCGCGGCTTGTAGGTTTAGGGCTAGTACGCAGACTCTCTGATTCCTGCTCATTTGTGGAAAATCCATTCGCAGTAAGGGAAAAAACTGAATGTTAACCGAACGCATTATAGGGCGTGTCGGCGCGGATATCCTTGCCAAACGCATTTCAAATCCAGGCCAATTCGATGAAGTAGCAGCACTATTCAGGCTAGATAAACTTTCTTCTAATCAAATCGCAGCAGTTGCAAGAGCGATCTTGGCTGACAACGATTTATTTACTCAAGTTGATTTGCGTATTCCAGAAGCTTTAGTTCAGGAGCAGGGGCTTCCTGAGGACATTCTTATTCCGCACAACGCTGGTTTTGTACGCAATAATGCTGAAACTGATAAAGTGGCAATACTTACCGCCAATGGTAACGAACATAATTTATCAGATACCTTAGGCCATGTAATGGCAATCGGATCTAAGGAAATGCGAGCCGATGCTAGACTTTGGGTTGAGGCTGCATTGCATTCGGGGGGATTATCTCCTGTACAAGAGGATCGCGTTATTTTCCAAGCGGCTCTTGCTGGTTTACTTGCTTCATCTGAACTTTCTTTAGTACAGCTAGGTGAGTTTTGTTCTGAAATTGTTGGTGCAATCTCAACCAATGGATTAGCTATCAGGCATGCGCTCGGCTTCTCACTACCGAAAGTGGGATTGCCTAGAGATACTGCTTTTTTCTCTAACAGTAAAACTTATTCGACATTACGTGGTCCCTGGCAAAAGGCTTTTACTAAACTTTTCTTCCAAAGAGCTCCGCTACTCAAAAAACTCAGACAAAATGGCCAACCACTTGATTTAGAAGAGCTACGAGAGCGGCTTTGCGATCACCAATCAGAGATCTCTGATGGGGCGCGTCAGGCGTTAGAAGCTTTCATTGAATCACCGGTTGGAGATATTGATACAGCAATAGAACTCTCTAGGTTTGAATGGGAAGCTGATGGTGTCTATTTAATTTTCGATAAGCCCAAAGAAAAGTTGCTTGGATTATCAGATGCAACGATCCAATTCTTTGATCACAATTGTGAACCTGAAAATTCCTTGAATGAAGATAGTCGTAAGCTTTTAGAAGATTTAAAAGCTCGCGAGCGCAGAGCTGATTTCAGTGAAGATGATGAAGAGTTTTTCATTAAACATCGGCGGCTTTTGGAACAAGACTCTAAGCTATGTTCTCGTTGGGAGAAAGCCCTTTATGGAAAGGCTATTGAATGCCATGATTTTTTTGATGGCTTTGCTCGCGTCGTCCATAACCTTTATGCGGGAGTAAGAGAATCTGGTGGTACATGTTTCTTGCGCTTTACTGTTAACAAGGGGCGTAAGGAGTGGCGAGAGCGTTTCAATTATGATGCAGGTAGCTTTTTCTCATCTATGTATAGGGGCCTTAAGGAACTCATGGGCTCCAAAGTAGACTGGAAAGTTGAACGAATGGGCAACGCTAATTTACCTGATCCGCTATTCGATTATGAATCTTTTTTTGCCAAAGAAAAGGAATACCACAATAACAAGAAAAACAAAATCAAACCTAGTTCGTCACTATCTCGTGCTGCGCTGCAAATCAAGTTTGATGTTGCTCTGATCCAAAGGAATAAGGAAAAGGAAATTATTCTGGCTAAGACGCAGCTTCTCTGGAGCTACAGACCTGCTTCGATTGGCCTATCTATGGTTGGGGATATGCGTCGTTTACTGGAGAAAGGCGCTGTTGGTAGTACTGAAGTTCCTCGAAAGCTTGTTAGTAAGAAGGGAGGAATACAAAGTGTCTCGCTTTTGGATACCGGTAGCCTGGAGGCAACTTTCGCTCGAGATGCAGGTTCCCTTGTTCCTCCATCCAATAGACTTCGTAGCCAACGGGCAGAAATCAAGAAACGTATCCAGGAATTGGCTGATGCAGGACGCCTGACATCGGGGCAACGTGACGAGATTCGAATTGCCTGGGACAAATTTGAAGAAGATTACAATCAAGCCATGCGCGACTTTGTTGAAAGTGGGCTGCATGGTGAGGCTGTAATGCAGCAGGCTGAGTCATTTGGTGCTTTATTATCAACCTTGATGGTACATGCGCGTGGTGATGTTTGCAGAGTGAAGTTAGTTTCAGAAGTTCTGGCAATAGGAACCGTGAAGGTTGTTGGTGATAATCCTGCATTGATCATTCCACCTTGGCATCCAGAAAGAATGAAAGCATTGGCTGTTAAATCAAGAAGGGTTGTGGGCTTTGCCAAGCATTTGCTTTCTAGTGAGAGTATTTTATTTAGTGATCGTGAAATCTTTGTGCGTGAGTTTTCCGACGAGATTGCTCATCCGTTCTATCCAGAGATCGGTGTGCTTGATTGGGAAGGAACTTTAATTTTGGTTTCGGAGAGTAGTACTGTCAATGGCTACAGCCTCTTAGAGTCACCTACTCGAGGAGTAGAGGATTCTATGACGAATGTAGATCCAACTTTAGCAGCGAAGCAGGCTCGTGAGCTTCTGGAACGCTATGTTGGGTTACAACCTCATGAAGCTTCAAACCTTAATGTTGTGCTTTATAACGCTGATGCAGCTGAATTGCCGCTAGCCACAGTACGCGAAATATCTTCTATGCAAGCGCACGGAAAACTTCAATGCAGTGTGTCTATGCGTCACTCTGACCAAAGCAAGCTTCGCAGTGTTTATGGTGAGTTGGTTAATAAAGTTGATGATGCTCCAGATTTACCAGTGGTCAGTGAAACTAGTGATAATTTCATATCGAAGTTACGTATCTCTGTTACGCCAATATCAGCAACTCCTATCAAAAGTCGCCAAGGTTTTAAACCTTTCGACATAGCTTTTCTACATGATGTGGTTGCTCGTGCTGCTAAGGTGGATTGGCTCCGGGTGGATTGGACAAATGACAGACCAACTTTGGAACATGCACCGTCACGTTGTTCCTATCGAAGTGTTTCTGGGGAGAATGAACTTAAGTCAACCACATTTTTGACTTGCCCTTGGCAGACTACTTCTGGATGGACTTATGTATCTGCAGTAGGGGCGGTTTGTCGCCAAACTGATGCATCAACCAACGAGAGGTTTCTCCCTGTTCGTCGCATTTCTCTGCAAGATCCTGATTTAGCTGCAATGATAAAAGATGCCCATGATTTAGCCGAGTGGGTGGCTACCTATGATGAACTTTTGGATAAGCGTCAATTACAGTACAACGGTATCACTATTGTCCGTTACCGACGCAGCTCTACTAATGGTCGTAATATCATTGTTAGTTCGACATCTGAATTACGGCTCTTGAGTGTATTAGTGCGTAGGCGTTTAGGAGAGCTTAACTTACAGCTTGGGGACGAAGAACTTAAGGAGACAGCTGAAAAGGCTAAAAAAGATGCTCTTTCTATTTCTGGCGATATTGTTTTAAGAGCGGCTAAACGAGGTACCTCGGCTGGAGAAATGCTCGGTTTGGTATTCAGCCGTTATTTACTCGCAGAGGAGTTCAAACAAGCGGCAGCTGATAGTCAAACACTGACAGCCTATTTCTTACTGGATGATTATGCACTTTGGTTGTCTCAGACAGAAAGCCGTATTGCCGATATATTGGCATTAAATGTTGTGGAGACGGACGAAAAAATCCGCGTATCTATTGTGATTGTTGAGTCTAAATATGTTGGTGCCGATGGACTTGCTAAGGCACGTCGAGACTCGAAAGATCAACTTCTTGCTACGCTTAGCATGTTCCGAGAGGCTCTCTTTGGTGACCCAGGTCGTTTAGATCGCGATATCTGGCTTTCTCGACTGGCAAATATGCTTATAGATGCAGAAATTCCTCCAGGAATGACAGGATTGATGGAGCGGGCGCGTACGAAACTACGTGAAGGGGATGTTGAAATAGCTCTTCGAGGCTACTCGCATGTTTATATCCATACCTTCGATGCTGATACAGGCTCAAACTCTGAACAAGAGCTTCTTGAAGAGTTAGCGGGTGTTCAAGCCTGGCAAATGATATTCGATCGTCCTGAACTACGTAAAATTGCTGAGTGCTATAGCAAAGGCAGTGGTGTAGTTGAAGAGTGTGCGACCATGGGAATACAGTTACCGTGGGGCAATAATATCTTCCAAAAACCGGCTCGTAGAGTAGCCTGGCTCACCTCTGTTGAAGAGCTTGTGTCAGCATCAACTATTTTGGAGGATGATTACCCATCCTTAATTAGTGAAAATGATATTCCCCAACAGGGCAAAACGGTTCTGGATTCTCCTTACTCAAAGGAGCCGATAGCACTTGCGGTAGTTAGTGAAATAGAACCACATTCTTTCAATAGCCATACTAACTATGGAACAGAATTATCGAGGCTAATTGCCTCTAAATATGCAGGTGGAGCCGAGGCTGATGCAGAGCGCGAGATTTGGGCTCAGGAGGTTACTAGGAAGCTTAAGATTGCTCTTAACAGTTATGGATTACAGGCTTCGGTTATAAGTACTCGCTTGACACCAAATGGTTGTTTAGTTCGCTTAGCTGGCTCAGATCGTCTGCGCGTTGAAGATATCGAGAACAAACGCACTCAGCTTATGACTACCCATGCTATCAACTTGGTAATCGTCCAACCTAAACCAGGTGAGATAGTTGTTACAATCGCGGGCACTAAGAGGCAATCAGTATCTCTTTGGGAACTATGGGCCAAGCGTGAGATTAATCGAAATATGGTGGGTATCAACACATCGTTCTTGTTAGGTGTGCAAGAAGTGAATGGTGCGTTGTTTTACCTCAATTTGGGTTCCGAATTTGGGGGATTGTCCTCACACGAACCGCATTCATTAGTTGCCGGTGCGACCGGTAGTGGCAAGTCGGTTTTAATACAGGCTCTGTTGTTAGATATCGCTGCGACAAACCCTAAAAATCTTTCAAATATTATCTTGATCGATCCGAAAATGGGAGTTGATTATGCTTCATTGGCTGACCTTCCCCATATGCGTGAAGAAATAATCATTACTAAAGAACATGCAAAGAAGGTGTTGGGAACTTTGGTAGAGGAGATGGAAGATCGCTATCGCGCCTTTGCTAAGGTTCGTGCTAGAGACCTCTCTACCTATAACTGTAAGGTTATGTATGAAGAACGGCTACCAATGATGTTTCTAGTACATGATGAGTTTGCAGATTGGATGTTTGATGATGAATATAAATCTGCGGTAGGTGCTGTAGTACAGCGCCTTGGAGTGAAAGCTCGTGCAGCAGGTATTCATTTGATCTTTGCAGCACAACGTCCTGATAAGGACGTGATGCCTATGCAACTTAGAGAAAATTTAGGTAATAGATTGATTCTGAAGGTGGCTAGTGAAGCAACTTCGAAGATAGCCTTGGATCGTCCAGGAGCTGAATTGCTTTTAGGTAAGGGGCATCTCGCCGCTAAATTGAATGGGGAGAATGGGCTAATATTCGCACAAGCCCCTTTCTTATCGGATGACGATATTTCGTTAGCTGTAGAAGCTATCCGTACGGATTCTTCTGTTGCAGCGCATGTTATGGAACAGGTTAAATGACAAAAAAATGGGTTTCGACAACGCATCCAATTTCAGATATAAGAGACTGGAATGACGCAGGAACTTTGATATTACAACCCGATTATCAAAGAAGAGAAGTTTGGGGGATTGCAGCGAAGATTATGTTGATAGATAGCATTATGAACGCAATTCCAATGCCAAAGATTTTCCTGATTACCATCGAATCTCAGCTAGCTTGAGTAAATACTCAGGTATAGGTGCTGCCCGGATACATGAATAAATAAGCTGTTCGAATGTTTTTTTAAGGTTAAAGCGCCAATTGAACCTGAAACAGAATTCGGCAAGATAACGAGGTAAATACTTTTTGCTAATCGAATGATATGTTCCGCGTATCGAATTTTTTACATTACTTATCATTGTGTTAACCCACTGAAAATAAGGAAGCTTAACACT
>NZ_RCWD01000053.1:0-28872 GCF_018448965.1 Photorhabdus hainanensis
TGCACTCAGCCAGCCGTGGGGCGGCGGGGAGTCGCACGTTAATGCACCAATTGAGAAAAGCCGGTATTCCGATAGGTCGCTGGAAGGTGCGTCGTCTGATGAAAGAGTCCGGTCTGATAAGTCGCCAACCGGGGGGACATCGTTATCGGATTTGCCCTGAGGAGTCAGTGGCGTCACCGAACCGGGTAAGACGTGAATTTATCCCCGGGGAACCGAACATCCTTTGGCGCGGGGATATCAGCTATATCCGCACGGGAAAGGGTGGAGTTACCTGGCGGTGGTGATGGATTTGTATTCACGTCGTGTCGTCGGTTGGGCGATGTCATCAACGGCAGACGCAGAGCTGGTTTGTCGGGCACTACGTCATGCACTGGAGATACGCAGGCCGGAAAAGCGAGTGATATTTCATTCTGATCAGGGAAGTCAATACAGCAGTAAGCGTTACCGGCAGTTATTATGGAGAGAAGGGGTCATACAGAGTATGAGCCGACGCGGAAACTGTTGGGATAATGCCCCTATGGAACGGTTGTTCAGAAGTCTGAAGAGTGAATGGATACCGGAAGGGGGCTATCTGGATGAGATGTCGGCAAGGTGTGATATCGGCCAATGGCTGATGGGTTATTACAATCAGTGCCGTCCTCACCGCTTTAATAATGGCGCTACCCCGGTAGAGAAAGAGGAATTCTGGAAAAAGGCTAATAATGTGTCCTAAATTAGTGGACCACAACATCGACCAGCTCACCGATTTTTTGTCCTGCTGTCCGGCATAGGTCACACAATCCCGTGGCGCTATCATGGAGGGATAGCGATTCAGATCGAGCGCCTGTCCGTCCAGCGTGAGGCTGTCCAGTGACAGGAAATACGGCGTGGGATTGCACGCCTTAATGCCATCGGATTGCGACTGAAAGCGGAGCTGTCCATACGCCTCTTCCGGCAACATCGGCAAGCCCTGCGGTCGCCAGAAAAACTTAATTCGCATGCCCACGCTCATCGATGCTTGATCCCGAGTGTGCTCATTCGCCATCTGATGGGCGGCGAGGATAGCGTTCATCTGGACATACCCGAGCGATTCCCGATCCACCGGAAAGGGGGACCGATTAAAAGTCGGCAAAATACGCAGGCTGTTCTGACTATTGGCCTCCAGCCGGAACAGCGGCGGCGTCACCACAAACGCCGGGGCGGTTTTCGCCTGATCGCCCGTGATTCTCACCTGAACCAGCCACGCCTGAGGCGTGGTATTGACTACTGTCAGCGTCTGCGCCCGCGCCCCCTGGGTAAAAATCACCCGGGTTTTATTCAGGCTGATACCGGCGGCCTGACAGGGTTCTACGCTGATCACGCCTAACCCCAGCCAGAATAGTAGTGGCGCCAGCCTGTACCGAGCTGGGCATATCCGACCTTGTTCCACATTCACTCCTGAGACCGTTACCTGAGATGTCCTCAGTGATAGTCAAATTGAAATTGAATGTGCGCCGTCAGTTCACCGGGAGTGGGGACAGCCGCGCCGGGTTCATGTCGCATATCCATCTGGAAGGTGATTTGACCGTCTTTAGCGGCGCTACCCAGTGACGCCAAATCCACATAATCGCCATTTTTCAGGTAGCTTCCCAGCCCGCCTCCCGGTGATTGATAGCGCAGGCCAAAACCCACGTTTTCCGCCACAGAGGAAGATTTATCCCGAAATAACGTCGGGTGGTTTTCCGGTGTGGGGCCGGCTATTTTAATCGCCGGGGTACGGCCTGCGCGGGCTGATCCCGCGCAGCCTGACAATGCCAGCGTAACAGGCTTGTTGTCCGCTGCGGCGATATGTTCCGTACTTTGCTGCACTTCATTCAGCGCTACGGATGCAAACTCAATATGGGAAGTTTGTACATTGAGCTCACAGGTTGGCTGCTCCAGTGTTAATGCCAGCGTCAGTTCTGCCGAGTTGGGGCTCGCGCCTCCGGGCAGGGAGGCGGTACAGAGCAAACCGGCCAGGGTTGTCCGTCTGATAAAAGTCCACGGTTTTAACATTACGGTATCTCCCCTTGATAGGATGATGATCCTCCGAGGTCATTAATTACCGTCCAGCTTACTTTGGCCGGGTAATGTGCCCCTTTGAGGGGGAAAGACAAGACCGAAAACGGAGAAACCATGTTTGCTTTCTGTTGCTTCGTCATCAGTTCCTGTCCGCCCACTTTCAGGGAAGCGAAGGTGATGTAATAGGGTGACGGATTCGTGACCGTGATCCCTTCGACTGTCGGTTTGAAGCGCAGTGAACCAAATCCTTGCTCCGGCGCAACCGACAGTCCGTGCGGGCGATACATTAGCTTGATCGTGTTAGCCAGAGCAACCTGTACGCTCCCGGTGATTTGCTTACCAGAGGGGGTATCGGATTCGGGGCTTAATGGGATGGCTTGCGCGGTAAACCAAAACAGGGATTCCCGGTCGGTCGGCAGTGTTTGTCCGGTTTTGATGATGCGCACCTGATTCTGGCTGCCGGGTTCCATACGAAACAGAGGTGGCGTCACCACAAACGGCGCGGTTTTGCCCCCCTCAGGGGTAGAACTGACCGTCATCTGCATCAGATAGACGGCCTCTTTACTGCTGTTGCGTAGCGAAGCGGTTGCAGCATGGCTATCCGCCCGGTAGATAATGCGGGTGGCATTGATCCCCACCCCCTCCGCCTGTACGGAAGTGATCGGGCAACCTAACAGACCGGCCACCATCATCGCTGTCATCAATCTTTTCACTGAGTCACCTGAATGTGTCTGATTTGGTGTTGCATCAGCAAGAATTGGACTTCCCTGTCCAATTCCGCTGCTATGATGTCCTTAGCACTTGATAGCGTATGATTATTTATAAACCACTTGGAATGTTACTGGTGCTATTACTTCTTGGGCTGCTGGTACGGCGCTGGACTTGGAAACCAGAGCCACTTTGAATTTTTTCATGCCCTTTCCATCTTTTGGACTGGCTGGATCGAATTCTGTGGTATCAGCGATAACAATAGGAGTTGCTTTATCAATGACTGCATTCTTATTGTCATACACAGCCACCCCCACGTCAGCCTTAGCATTGGCGTTGAAGAGTCGGTTGGAGCCATCAAGAGTCTGTCCCAAAACATGTACTTGAATATTTTGTGAAGGAGTGAATTTACCGCTTTTAGCTGTTCCCATTTTGGAACTACAGTTAGCTAGTTTAACCTCTAATTCTTTTCCTAAAGAATGAGCAGCAACGATGTCAGTACCAATGTCTGACGTTTTAACTGTTCCCATATCTAAAGTGTAGGAGCCGTTACTACCAGCAATGCCCGTACCTGTGACATTGAGATCACAGGTCGTGGCACCTATAGAGGCCATCACGTTTACCGTAGCACCACCTGAAGCATGTGCCATACCCATCCCCATGCTTAAGAGCACTGCGGCTAATACGCTGGTTTTCATCATTTGCTTTTTCATTTCATTAATTCCTTATCTACATCTCGTCGTTAATACATTTTGCCTAAAACAACACCATGACAGATTAAACAATCGGACCGCGAGGCGGTGCGTTTACTGGTCATTTAAGAGTTATTTTGTTCAGTTATTAACTTGATGAAATATACGAAGATAAATATTAACTTAATGAAATTACTTCTGCCTTATGCCATTTGGTTTCAGGATTTCTGCCTTTGGCATAAGAAAACGAATATTAAATCGCTCAGAAAAACAACATCTCGACATCGGGAATATTCGTACAGAAAGAAATAATTTCTTTTTGTAATCAAAATAATGCATAACTTTTTACAAAAAAATACAAAAAATCTCTTTTAAGTGATGAAATTTTCCGTATACTGCCCCGGCGGTTGAAGATAACCGAACAAAATAACTCTAAATGTTCGGTTTTTTGTCCCATGTCAAAACCTGATGTCATTGAAAGCCACACCACTACTTTGAGTAAGGCTTTTCCTCGCTCTTACACTTTCTTACCCTTGCGCAGAAACACGGGTTTCCAGAATTGCAAAAGCATTACATTAATTATTCTTATTGATTTCCAGTGTTGAGGGGATTGGTTAAGCTCCGATATCAAGTTCGTTTTGAACCATCATGTTCAATCTATGCGGTATTAAAACTGTTCTGTATTGAATATATTGAGTGTTGAAGAGGTGTCCTGCGTAAATCGTATCTAGATACCTATATAATTTAAGCCTCGAATTCATCTAAAATAGAATTAATTTTCTTAAAAAATCCAAATTAATCCGCCAAATAGTGCTTCAAGTCATCCTTTATTACTTCATTAAATTTAAAAAAACCAAATAATTATATACCCTATAGATTTAAAGAATTCCGATAATCTAGGAAATGCCGAAAAACTCAGGAAAAAAGAATGTAACAACATATTGCTATCCAACTATTGGTGCAGCGGTATATCCGACTGTATTGCGGAGGATATCTCCTTATTCGGCATTGAACTAAAGCAAAATGCATAATTTTATCTTATTACGCTATTTAGAGTTTAGCTTAGAAAGGAAACAACAGTTCTCTATCAATAAATAAAACCGCCCTTTGGGTTTTAACCAGCGGAAATTATTACCTTATCCCTCAAGAATAATGAAATCACATTACGATTGAGGGAAACTCTCACACATCCTTTTCAATAAAAATTCTATTTACTTAATATCCTTTTCTGTATTTATCTGTGAGTTATTGCCCACAGCAATTAATTCTTCCAACAAAGCTGAAAGCTGAACCAGCTTTTCCGGCGAAAAGGCTTTTTCAATAGCCTGATATCCCTGCTCCACCTGCTCTTTCGCCTTTTCATAAAGTTTCTGACCATCCGGGGTTAAAGAAACATAAAGTTTACGTTGGTCATTCATCGGCTTAAGACGAAAGATCAAGCCATCACGCTCCATGCGAGTCAATATCCCAGTCAAACTTGGGCGAAGAATACAGGTCTGGCAAGATAAATCATAAAAATCAATCGACCGATTATCAGACAGTACGCGGATAATACGCCACTGCTGTTCAGTCAAATTATGACTCTTAAGGATTGGGCGGAAAAAACCCATCGCGGTTTCTCGCGCTTGAAGTAATGCAATTGTCAGAGATTCATGCATGGGTAATGAAGGCTCTTATTTAGTTAATTACTGATTTACTCTCTGTTGAAAGTATTATCTCGCTCTATAATCACAATAAAAAGACTAGCACGTCCCATAATCAACCACAAAGAAAAAATCATAAAAATATTAATAAGTAAACAAAAATAAGCCTTAAAAACAAAGTTAATAAAAAGTTAATGCAACAGTAATGCCGTTATCCGAAAAAATATTAATATATTGATTAATAACGATAAAAAATAAATTTAGTAGAGATATTGTTACTGAGATCACAATTAAAATTAACAAACACATTAACATATTGCAACAGTGCGCCTTGTGGTTTATTAATATATTAATAAATGCGTCTTAAAACCACCAGTTTAAGTTCATGAGGAATCGTTAATGAAAGGCACTGTCTTCGCCGTAGCCCTCAACCATCAGAGCCAGGTAGATTTCTGGCATGACTCATTTCAGCAAGCACCTTATAACACCTTACCTAAAACACCGGTGTGGTTTATTAAACCACGGAATACCGTTATCACCTGCGGTGAAGCGATTCCCCATCCGGTAGGTGAAGAGGTTCAAAGCGGTGCGACGCTGGCATTAATAATAGGTAAAACCGCCCGCAAAGTTGCTATCGAAAACGCAGCCGAATATATCGCAGGTTATGCATTAGCTAATGAAGTCAGCCTGCCTGAAACCGCTTTTTATCGTCCGGCAATTAAAGCTAAGTGTCGTGATGGCTTTTGCCCCATAGGCCAAATGGCTCATCCTGAATCAATTGATGCGTTAGATATCATCACCGAAATCAATGGTCAGGAAGTCGATCGCTGGTCAACCGCCGATCTGGTGCGTTCAGCCACGGAATTAGTCGCAGCATTAAGTGATTTCGCAACCCTCAAAGAGGGAGATGTGATCCTGCTTGGGACGCCACACCAACGTGTCGCTATCAAACCGGGCGATAAAGTTGTTATTCGGGCAGCAGGTTTCCCATCACTGGAAAATCAGGTTGTGCAAGCGGGAGAAAAAGCATGAAACACGCAAGAGTTCACTATCAAGGTTGCGATTTGATCGTGACTGTCGATGAACAGGAAAATGTCTGTCTGACAGATGGCAGCAAAATCAGCGGCGAATCCGTCCAATGGTTGCCCCCCGCAAACGGTACCCTGTTCGCCCTCGGTTTGAATTATGCTGATCACGCCACCGAGCTGGAATTTAAGCCCCCCAAAGAACCGCTGGTTTTTATCAAGGCCGCCAATACGCTGACCGGTCATCGTCAGGTTTCCGTTCACCCTGATAATGTGGAATACATGCATTATGAAGCTGAGCTGGTTGTTGTCATCGGCAAAGCCGCCCACAAAGTCACCAAAGAACAGGCGATGGATTACGTTGCCGGGTACACCGTCTGTAACGATTACGCAATCCGTGACTATCTGGAAAATTACTATCGCCCTAATCTCCGGGTAAAAAGCCGCGATACATTGACGCCCATCGGTCCGTGGTTCGTCGATAAAGAAGATGTACCCGATCCGCATAATCTGACATTAAGCACTTGGGTTAATGGTGAATTGCGTCAACGCGGTACAACCGCTGATCTGATCTTCAATATTCCATTCTTGATCGCTTATCTAAGCGACTTTATGACGTTGCAACCGGGAGACATGATCGCCACCGGTACGCCAAAAGGATTATCCGATGTGGTACCGGGAGATGAAGTTATTGTTGAAGTTGAGAATGTTGGGCGTCTGGTCAACCGTATTGTCAGCCAGCAAGCGTATGAGGAGAGCCTGTAATGACCATGATTAACCATTGGATCAACGGCAAAAACGTCAGCAGTAAAACCTATTTTGAAACCACAAATCCTGCTACCGGCGAAGTACTGGCCGAAGTCGCTGCCGGTGGTCAGGAAGAGATTGATCAAGCCGTCGCCGCCGCCAAGGAAGCATTCCCCAAATGGGCGGATCTGCCGATGAAAGAGCGTGCACGCCTGATGCGCCGTTTGGGTGAGTTGATCGATGAAAATGTGCCTGAAATCGCCGCAATGGAGACCAAAGATACCGGTCTGCCCATTCATCAAACACAAAATGTCCTGATCCCACGCGCTTCTCACAACTTCAACTTCTTTGCTGAAATTTGTCAGCAAATGAACGGCCATACCTATCCCGTTGATGACAAGATGCTCAACTATACGCTGGTGCAACCCGTTGGTGTTTGTGCGCTGATTTCTCCGTGGAACGTGCCATTTATGACCGCCACCTGGAAAGTTGCCCCCTGTTTAGCGCTAGGTAACACCGCAGTACTGAAAATGTCAGAACTCTCCCCATTAACCGCAAACCGTTTAGGCGAATTGGCACTAGAAGCCGGTATCCCTGCCGGTGTGCTGAATGTGGTTCAGGGATATGGCGCTACCGCCGGTGACGCGCTGGTGAAACATCACGATGTACGCGCGGTTTCGTTTACCGGCGGTACCGTAACCGGCCGTCAGATTATGAAAAACGCCGGTCTGAAAAAATATTCAATGGAGCTAGGAGGAAAATCTCCGGTTCTGATTTTCGAAGATGCAGATATTGAGCGAGCATTGGATGCCGCTCTATTCACCATTTTCTCTATCAACGGTGAACGCTGTACCGCAGGTTCACGTATTTTTATTCAGCAAAGTATCTACCCTGAGTTTATTAAGCGTTTTGCTGAACGCGCTAATCGTTTACGGGTAGGCGATCCACAAGATCCAAACACTCAGATCGGCGCACTTATTAGCAAACCACATTGGAAGAAAGTCTCCGATTATATCCGTCTGGGAGTAGAAGAAGGCGCAACGTTGCTGGCTGGCGGCCCAGATAAACCAATTGATTTACCAGCGCACCTAAAAGAGGGCAATTTCCTACGCCCAACGGTTTTGGCAGATGTTGATAACCGTATGCGAGTTGCTCAGGAGGAGATCTTCGGCCCTGTCGCCTGCCTGCTGCCATTTAAAGATGAAGCAGAAGGTCTGCGCCTGGCAAATGACGTGGAGTACGGTCTGGCTTCTTATATCTGGACGCAAGATGTCAGCAAGGTATTGCGTCTGGCCCGTAATATTGAAGCCGGCATGGTATTCGTCAACACCCAGAACGTCCGTGACCTGCGTCAACCATTCGGCGGCGTGAAAGCCTCCGGCACTGGTCGTGAAGGCGGTGAATACAGCTTTGAAGTGTTTGCTGAGATGAAAAACGTCTGTATCTCTATGGGGGATCATCACATCCCGCGTTGGGGAGTCTAACCGTTTCATCAGCGTTAACCACGGCGAATTCCGGTTCGCCGTCCTGATATCAAATGAGGATTTTATGGGTAAGTTAGCGTTAGCAGCCAAAATTACACATGTACCATCCATGTATCTGTCTGAATTACCGGGAAAGCATCACGGTTGCCGTCAGGGAGCCATTGATGGTCACAAAGAGATTAGCCGCCGTTGCCGCGAAATGGGGGTCGATACCATTATTGTGTTTGATACGCACTGGCTGGTGAATAGTGCCTATCACATCAATTGCGCCGACCATTTCTCCGGCATTTACACCAGTAATGAATTACCCCACTTCATCCGGGATATGAGTTACGAATATGACGGCAATCCTGAATTGGGACAAATGATCGCAGAAGAAGCACGCAATGTCGGCGTACGCGCTCAGGCGCATGAAATCCCAAGCCTGAAACTGGAGTACGGCACGTTGGTACCCATGCGTTACATGAACAGTGACCGACATTTTAAAGTTGTCTCTGTCTCCGCGTTCTGCACCGTTCATGCTTTTGAAGATAGTCGTCGTCTTGGGGAAGCGATTCTGAAAGCGATTGAGAAATATGATGGCACCGTGGCGGTGTTCGCCAGCGGTTCCCTTTCTCACCGTTTTATTGATGATCAGCGTGCCGAAGAGGGCATGAACAGTTACACCCGAGAATTCGACGAACAGATGGATCATCGGGTGGTTCAGCTCTGGAAAGAGGGCAAATTCAAAGAATTCTGCAAAATGCTGCCGGAATATGCAGATTATTGTTATGGCGAAGGCAATATGCACGACACGGTGATGCTATTAGGTCTACTCGGTTGGGATAAATATGACGGTAAAGTGGAATTTCTGACTGAATTGTTTGCCAGTTCCGGCACCGGGCAAGTCAATGCCGTATTCCCTCTACCTGATTACATCACCAATAAACCCGCTATTGCCTGATTTGGAGCAACCTATGCCACATTTTTATGCTGAATGTACAGAAAACATCCGTGAACAAGCCAATCTGCCAGAGTTGTTCGCCAAAGTGAATCAGGCGCTGGCAGATACCGGCATTTTCCCATTAGGCGGCATACGCAGCCGCGCCATCTGGCTGGATACCTGGCAAATGGCTGACGGTCAACATGATTACGCATTCGTCCATATGACACTAAAAATCGGCGCAGGACGCAGCCTTGAAAGCTGTCAACAGGTTGGTGAGATACTGTTTCCTCTGATCAAACAACATTTTGCCTCGCTGATGGCACAACGTTACCTTGCTCTCTCTTTTACGATGGAAGAATTAGACCCGGTACTGAACTACAAACAAAACAACGTCCACTCCCTGTTTCGTAAGGAGTAGTGATGCCGAAATCTTTTCATCAGCATCCTCCTCGTTGGTTAATCCCTTTATTAGGCGCGCTAGTGGCCTTCGGGCCTCTGTCGATTGATATGTACCTGCCAGCCTTGCCGGAAATGGCAAGGCAATTACAGGCAACACAAGGGCAAATGCAGCATACCTTAGGCGTATTTTTCGCCGGTTTCTGTATTGGCATGCTGTTATACGGCCCACTGAGCGACCATTTAGGGCGCAGAAAACTGCTGCTTAGCGGTATCGCATTATTCGTCGTCGCCAGTGCGTTGTGTACCTTGGTGACACAAGTTGAACAGTTGATTTTACTACGCGCATTACAGGCATTCGGCAGCGGCGCCGCAGTGGTCATGGGCAGAGCTATCGCCCGTGATATCTATAGCCCACAGGAATTACCACGCGTGCTATCGCTCATGACTTTAGTGACTATGATAGCGCCGCTTATCGCCCCATTACTCGGTGGCTTATTGTTAACCTATTTCAATTGGCAGGCCATATTTACACTATTGGGCCTGTTCGGTTGTATCAGTGGAATATTATTACTATTTTTCTTGCCAGAAACGCTGCCCGCTCAGAGTAACAATGGAAAACTTATCACCGCGTTTAAAAATTACGGCAAATTACTGACTGACGGTGAAGCTATGGCGACTATCGGCACATTGGCATTTACTTGCGCCGCCATGTTCGCATTTATCAGTGGTTCCCCTTTCGTCTATATCAATTATTTTCAGGTTCCGGCGAATTACTACGGATTACTGTTCGCCTGTAATGCACTAGGCATGATGGCAATAGTGCTGCTTAATGTCCGTTTACTAAAAGTCTACGATGTTTCTCGTCTGTTATTTATCCAAACCAGTGCTCAATTACTGTTCGGCATCTTGCTGGTTATCTTTTATCAGCAAAGTCTGACTGTGATCGTCATTTTGGTCGTACTGTTTATCTCGCTGGTTAATGCCATTGGTACTAACAGCCTCTCTTTATTACTTCAACATCGCGGTCAACTTGCCGGCAGCGCCAGTGCGCTCGCTATTTCCGCGCAATTCGGTATGGCCGCGCTCGCCAGCGTCGCCGTCTCTTTACTACAAGATGAAACCCCTTTTGCTATGGCCTTTGTGATGGCAGTTTGCGCTGGATTGTGTTGGTTATGCCAGCAGCTAGTAACTTTCTACCAGCGAAAACCCCTCACACAAGTGTCTTTAGGAGAAAAAAATCATGACAAATAATGTAAATACAGAATTACTGCGTCAACAAGCTTATATCAACGGGCAGTGGGTTGATGCCGACAACCAAGCAACGTTTAAGGTGACTAACCCGGCAAATGGCGAAGTTATCGCCCATGTCAGTAATATGGGAGCAACTGAAACAGAACGTGCAATTGCAGCCGCTCAACAAGCCCTGCCTGCCTGGCGAGCAATGACAGCCAAACAACGCAGCCAGATTCTGCAACGTTGGTTTCAGTTAATGATGGCAAATCAACAGGCGCTGGCTGAATTGTTGAGCCGGGAGCAAGGGAAGTCACAGGCAGAAGCTATGGGCGAGATCGCTTATGGCGCCAGTTTCATCGAATGGTTTGCGGAAGAAGGTAAACGCACCTACGGTGAAACTATCCCAAGCCCGATGCCAGGCCGACGGATCATCACGATCAAACAACCTATCGGCGTTGTGGCGGCGATCACTCCGTGGAACTTCCCCAATGCGATGATCACCCGCAAGGTTGGCCCTGCGCTGGCTGCGGGCTGCACGGTGATCCTAAAACCCGCCTCAGAAACCCCACTTTCAGCTCTGGCTCTGGCCGCACTAGCGGAACAAGCTGGCATTCCCGCCGGAGTATTCAACGTGGTGACTGGCGTCGATGCAAAAACCATCGGTGGTGTTTTGACCCAAAGCCCGATTGTCCGCAAACTCTCTTTTACTGGCTCAACCCGTATCGGCAAATTATTGATGGCACAAAGTGCCGATACCGTGAAAAAGCTATCGCTGGAATTGGGCGGCAATGCGCCATTTATTGTTTTTGATGATGCCGATATTGATGCCGCTGTACAGGGAGCGTTGATAGCCAAATTCCGCAACAGCGGTCAAACCTGTGTTTGCGCTAACCGAATTTTGGTTCAGGAAACCATTTATGACGCCTTCGCCGAACGTCTGGCACAAGCGGTCAATAAGTTGCAGGTCGGCCCGGCCAGCGATGCCAAATCACAGCAAGGCCCACTGATCAATCAAGCCGCCGTCGATAAAGTAGAAGAACATATCAACGATGCCGTTTCCCGCGGCGCACGCATATTGGCCGGGGGTAAACCACACGCTCTGGGCGGTCTGTTCTTCGAACCTACCGTACTGGCTGATGTCGACGAATCCATGCTTATCTCCCAAGAGGAAACATTCGGACCGATTGCTCCCCTCTTCAAATTCCGTGATGAGGCGGAAGCCATCCATCTAGCGAATGATACTGAATTTGGTCTGGCGGCTTATTTTTATTCCCGCGATATCGGCCGAATTTACCGTGTGGCGGAAGCGCTGGAGAGCGGCATGGTCGGGATCAATGAAGGCTTGATTTCTAATGAAGCCGCCCCATTTGGCGGCATTAAACAATCGGGCCTGGGACGTGAAGGTTCACGTTACGGCATCGAAGATTATCTGGAAGTGAAATACCTCTGCTTCGGCGGCATCGAGGACACAGGAGTTTAACCGCATGTTACAGAAAGAAGTCGTATCACAGGTTGCACATCGTCTGCATCAGGCAGAAAAAAGCCGTGAACAAATACGCCAGATCTCATTGGATTACCCTGAAATCACCATCGATGATGCTTATGCTATTCAGCGTCACTGGGTGGAGTTAAAAATCGCCGAAGGTCGGGTACTCAAAGGCCATAAAATTGGCCTGACCTCAAAAGCGATGCAAGCCAGTTCACAAATCAGCGAGCCGGACTACGGCGCTCTGCTGGACGATATGTTTTTTCCTGATGGAAGCGATATTCCATGCGATCGCTTTATTGTGCCCCGTATTGAGGTTGAACTGGCATTCATTCTGGCAAAACCTTTGCGTGGCCCGCACTGCACTCTGTTTGATGTTTACAATGCGACCGATTACATCATTCCCGCGTTGGAACTGATCGACGCCCGTTGCCATAACATCGATCCGGAAACCAAGCGTCCACGCAAAGTGTTCGATACGATTTCTGACAATGCCGCCAACGGCGGCGTCATTATGGGCGGCCGGCCGATTAAACCTGATGCGTTTGATCTGCGCTGGATCAGCGCCCTGCTCTATCGCAATGGCGTGATTGAAGAGTCCGGCGTCGCGGCTGCGGTACTTAATCATCCGGCTAATGGTGTCGCATGGTTGGCAAACAAACTGGCTCCACATGGCGTTCAGCTTGAAGCAGGACAAATCATTCTCAGTGGATCGTTTACCCGCCCGGTTCCAGCCAATAAAGGGGATACCTTCCACGTAGATTACGGCCCCCTCGGCGCTATCAGTTGCCGTTTTGTTTAAGGAGGAAAAAATATGGATCGGTTAACCAATAAATTTAAACAGGCATTAAAAGCAGGCCAGCCACAAATCGGTCTATGGTTGGGGCTTTGTAACCCCTATAGCGCTGAATTAGTGGCCGGAGCCGGTTTCGACTGGCTACTTATCGATGGCGAACATGCGCCGAACGATGTTCAGACGATTTTAAGCCAATTGCAAGCCATCGCCCCTTATCCAAGCCATCCCATTGTGCGCCCGCCCTGGAATGATCTGGTCATCATTAAACAACTACTGGATATCGGCGCCCAAACTTTATTAATCCCCATGATACAAAACGCCGAACAGGCTTATGAAGCGGTTCGCGCAACCCGTTATCCACCGGCGGGTATCCGTGGTGTGGGTAGCGCTTTGGCAAGAGCTTCCCACTGGAACAGAACGCCTGATTATCTCCATCGCGCCAACGATGAGATCTGCGTTCTGGTGCAGGTAGAAACCCGTGAAGCACTGCGTAACCTGCCGGAGATCCTCAAGGTAGACGGTGTGGATGGTGTCTTTATCGGCCCGGCTGATCTGAGTTCCGATATGGGCTTCACCGATAATCCGCATCACCCCGAAGTGAAAGCGGCGATTGAACAAGCAATCGGCCAAATCAAAGCAGCGGGTAAAGCGCCGGGCATTCTGATGTCAGCCCCCAATGTCGCCGAGCATTACCTGAAACTCGGCGCACTGTTTGTTGCTGTTGGTATTGATACCACTTTACTGGCTCGTACAGCGGAAGCGCTGGCAGCACGATTTATCAAGGATAAAGAACTGCCGACAACACCTTCATCCGGTGTTTATTAATCTCAACCAATACCACATTAACAACCGATTTACCCGACAACCTTTTGATTTGCCATGACCATGTAATACAAATAAAAAAGCAATTAAGGAAAATGACAATGAGCGATTCATCAACCGCTGCGCAACAACCGGGTAATCCCGCGGTTCAACATAAGCAACTCACGGCACAACAGCAATCCGTCATTAACAAACTATTCCGTCGCCTGATTATTTTCCTATTCGTCTTATTTGTATTCTCGTTTCTGGATCGAATCAATATCGGGTTTGCCGGTCTGACAATGGGTAAAGATCTTGGACTGAACGCAACCATGTTCGGTCTGGCGGCAACGCTGTTCTATGTCACTTATGTCATTTTCGGTATTCCTAGCAATATCATGCTCAGTATTGTCGGGGCGCGACGCTGGATAGCGACTATCATGGTGCTTTGGGGGATCTCCTCCACTGCCACCATGTTCGCCACCGGACCAACCAGTCTGTATATCTTGCGTATGCTGGTCGGTATCGCCGAAGCAGGTTTCGTGCCGGGTATCCTGTTATACCTGACTTACTGGTTCCCGGCTTACTATCGCGCCCGTGCCAATGCGCTGTTTATGGTGGCAATGCCGGTGACGATGGCGTTTGGTTCTCTGGCTTCCGGTTATATTCTGGAAATGGATGGCCTCCTGAACCTTCACGGCTGGCAATGGTTATTCCTGTTGGAAGGTTTTCCTTCGGTACTATTGGGAATTGTCGTTTGGTTCTATCTTGATGATTCGCCAAAACGCGCTAAGTGGCTGACAGATGAAGATAAAAAATGCTTACAAGAGATGATGGATAATGACCAGCTCGCTCTGGTTCAACCGGCAAGCTCATCAACTCATCAGGCCATGCAAAAACACAGTATATGGCGTGAGATTTTTGCGCCGATCATGCTGATGTATACCCTGGCCTACTTCTGCCTAACCAATACCCTGAGTGCGATTAATATCTGGACGCCACAGATTGTGCAAAGTTTCAATCAGGGCAGCAGTAACATCATGATCGGCATTCTGACCGCCATTCCTCAGTTTTGTACCATCATCGGAATGGTGTACTGGAGTCGTCGTTCAGACCGGTTACAAGAGCGTAAAATGCATACGGCTCTACCCTATCTGTTCGCCGCCGTGGGCTGGATATTGACCTCATTGACCCACCACAGCGTCATTCAGCTCATCGGGATTATTATGGCTTCAACCGGCTCATTCACCGCAATGGCGGTCTTCTGGACCACGCCGGATCAAGCTATCAGCTTACGCGCAAGAGCGATCGGCATTGCGGTTATTAGCGCTACAGGTAACATAGGTTCAGCACTCAGCCCGTTATTAATCGGCTGGCTGAAAGATCAGACCGGGAGCTTTAATACCGGTCTCTATTTCGTTGCCGGGTTACTGGTCATTGGCGCAGCCATTATCTGGCTGATCCCGATGAAACACGCCAGACAGAGAACAGCGCAGCAATTTCAATAAAAATAAAAAGGAAAAACCATCATGACTGAGCCTATCATTGCCAATATTGATATCAGCAAGGATTATGATGAAACCCAAGGCACCGATGATGTGCACTATCAGACCTTTGGCCGGATGGCGGCATTTTTTGGTCGTAATATGCAAGCTCATCGCCACGATGGTTTCTTCCAACTTCATTTTTTGATCACCGGCCATATTGAATTACAGTTGGATGCTCAACACTATTCTGTACAAGCACCGCTGTTTATTCTGACTCCACCCTCCGTTCCTCACGCTTTTTTCACTCAAGATGATAGTGACGGATATGTCCTTACCGTACGGCAAGATCTGATATTACCGTTATTGGAATCACTCTATCCGGCCAATAAAGATATTCTTGATATTCCAGCTATTTGCTTATCTGTCGCCGATAAACCGGAAGAGCTAGCCGCTTTCAATCACTATTGGGCGTTAATCGCCCGCGAATCATCTAATCACTTTATTGGTCGAGAGCAATCACTGACATTCCTGGCACAAGCTATATTTACCCTGTTATTACGCAATATTCCTCTTGATGATCACCCGATTAATGGCGTGCGAGGAGAAATTAAATTATTTCAGCGCTTTAACCAATTAATAGACAATTATTATCATCATCATCTTTCCGTACCGGAATATGCCCATAAGTTAGATATTACAGAATCGCGATTAAAAGATATGTGCCGTCGATTCACCAACCGTCCACCGAAACGACTCATCTTCGACCGTCAACTACGTGAAGCCAAACGGCTATTATTATTCAGTGATTGCCCGGTATTTGAAGTTGCTTATCAGCTCGGATTTAAAGATCCAGCCTATTTTGCCCGCTTCTTTAATCGATTAGTTGGCTGTTCTCCTAGTCATTGGCGAGAAAGAAATATTCACGAAAAATAAATATCCATGCTAATTATATCAAGCCCGGCATTTTATTCTGCCTGTTCAGCAAATCTCATGCTATTAATTCGTGCTAAACTGATTCATTTTTATTACAAAATCTCTTCCAAGAATTAAAATTCTGAATATACTGAGACTCTGTAACCCACTGGAGCTTTGTGAAGGATAAATGATGGCAACCGGAGTGCCGGTATAAATAAATTAATTTAAGAAAAGGAAACACAACATATGCAAAATCCTTACTATATGACAGGCGAATTCGGATTCCCACCTTTTGATGTCATAGACTTCATATAATCATGAGAATTCGAGAATGAGCAAATCAGCCATAGTTTTAAATATCACTTATGCTATCTTTTGTGCATTATTTATATATATGATGTCATACTTAGAAGAAGAGCATTATATCGGTGGTCAGGATACAGATAATCTCTGTACTGTTTACAGAGAGCTGGTAGATGATAACCGTGATGTATTTGCTCCAACATGTTTACTGATTATGTCCCCCTTAATTTATGCAACTGTAAAAAAAAGATTCAAATCACTCTCTCTTAATATCATTACATTCGCCTTGCTAGGATACTGGATATGGCGTTTTTTCATCAGATTAATAGTATGTACCTAAAATAATCTCAGATATTCAGGTAGCGGCTACTGAGTAGCTACCTGAATGTCAGCTTCCGCTATTCGATTATTACAAACATGCCATCTGGATACCGGATTTTTAATCTCCCTCTTAAATACTTTGACGCCATGTTTATAAGTATTCTGGTTTTATTATTTTATCCCCTTACAAATGTAAATTATTCCAAATTTATAAATTTTTGGTTGACTTTTATACACACCCTACAATAGAGTCGAAAAAATTTCATTTAGGAGAAACTAATATGGCAAATATCATTTATCTAACATTGAAAGGCAAAAAACAGGGACTGATCTCCGCTGGCTGCGGCTCCTTAAACTCTATAGGAAATAATTACCAGCACGGCCATGAGAATGAAATTTTTATTTACTCGCTTCAACATTTAATGACGAGGGAACAACACGTATCCCATCATCCGGTTATGGTAATAAAACCCATCGATAAATCTTCGCCTTTACTGGCGCGAAGCTTCGATGAAAATGAAGAGCTGGAATGCCTGTTTGAGAATTATCGAACATCACTAACCGGGGGATTAGAAAAAAATTATTCCATCAGACTAGGCTACGCCTTTATCTCCAGCATAAAATGCAATCTTCCGCATTCCAGAGATAATAATGCCGGCGTACCACAAGAGATTATCTGTTTCACTTATAAAAATATCACGTGGAACAATCTGGCCTGCTCAACCAGTTCTTATAGCTTCTGGGATGACAGGATTTATTGACGATGAATAATGCCACTTATTTAACTGATACCCCTGTTGATTCAGAATCTGAAAATGGGTTACGCATTGTTTTATCTCCGGTCCAGCTAGCGGCAATTCTGTCAGATAATACTATTACCGAGGAAGAGACCTGGAGTAATAGAATATTAGGTGGCGCGGGTTTAGCGGCAGGAGTCGTTGAACTCATTGGCGCCGGCGCTCTTTGTCTGGCGCCCGATCCTTCAACCCTAACCAAAGCTGCCTGCGTTATTATCGGCGCTCACAGTCTTGACGTAATGAATGCTTCTGCCAGTCAAGTAATTACTGGCAGAGAAACCATGACAGAAACTTATCGTGAGGCGGTAAAATTAGCAAAAGAATTTGGTGCTGATGATTATACCGCTTCTGAAATAGGACTCACCGTTGATATTGCTGTACCGTTGTCATTTGCTTCAATGGTGGGTGCTGTCAGAGTTGCCTCTGTACGAGTAGGCCGAATTAAGTTAATTGAACATGAATCGCCTACAGGCTTAAAACCCGGTGGACATACCTTGCTTAAACATGTTGGGTTATCGGAACAGGAGTTAAGGGCTAGGCTAGTAAACATATCTCGAGCAAGTACTTTTTACAGTCAAGAGGTGGCAGAGCAAGTGATTTCGGAAGCGCTAAAAGCAAATAGAATACACTTGGAGAATTGGGCTAAATATGCTATTCCAACAGTATCTGCACCTATTGAATATGTTTCAAGTACTTCTATTGGTTTTGGTGTTACCAGAGGATCGAAATATGTGGAAAAGCTATACAAAGTCAAAGTTGTTTTAAGGTATTCTGAATACAATGGTAAACCATTTTATATATTAACAGCATTTCCAAAGGGCTAATTTAATGACCGGACAATATCCATTTCTAGATATTTTAATGCATGCTTACTTTAATCAGGACTTCGATATAATATCAGGTCCCGAGCTTGATGATGTTATCAATGATTTTCTTAATGACGCATCTCAAGGAATGAGAAAAGGGTTAATAGAAGAAATCAACGATCTTATTGACTCTTCTGAAGATGTAGAGAACACATTTAATTATCATTATCATGATGTTGACGTTCTCCCGGAAGTATGGAATATGACAGCACTTGAATTTCTAACGCATGTGTCAAATAAGTCACAAGATTACTTAAACGAGCATACTGAACAAGATGAATAATTAAGGCATTATGAGTTTAACGACAAATAATATTATATATTAACTAACAGCATACCCCAAATTCAATTAAAGTTGATGGAAATAAAAATGGACAGACAATATCCACTGCTAGATAATTTAATATACGCCTATTTCAATCAAGATTATGAAATAATATCTGGCCCTGAGCTTGATGATGTCATAGATGATTTTTTTAGTAACACAAACAATAGAATGAAAAGAGAAGTAATAAAAGAAATTAACACGTTCATATGTAATTCCGAAGATGTAGAAAAAGAATTTTACTTTATCTATTCTGATGCTGACGTTTTCCCTGACATATGGGGCCTCACAGCGTTTAAATTTTTAGAGCACGTGTCAAAAAAAGCACAAGATTACATAGATAAAGACGAGTAACTAAAAATTTTTTCACACAACAACAAACAAGGAGGTTTAATCAATAAGAATATTTTATATATTCCAAGAATTTCTATTAGCTTTGGCTACCAGGAGATCACAATAATATGAAAGGCCCCAATTAAAATGAACGGACAATATCCATTCTTAGACATCTTAGTAGGCGCTTATTTTTGCCAAGATTATGACTTATTGTATGGAAAAACTATGGATGAAGTCATAGGCTGCTTTCTTAATGTTGCAACTCAGGAAATGATAAAAGGATTAATCGAAGAAATTGACTCTTTTATTAACACTTCAAAAGATATAGAGAAGGACTTTGATGCTCTCTACTATAGTGACTTTGACCCAGATTTTTGGGACACTGCTACAGCGCTTGGCTTTTTAAATTATGTATCCAAATTAGCACAAGAATATTTGGATAAAGATGACTAATCATAGTAATTTTTAACGTGATAGAAAATAAAGAGGTCAAATATAATGGATATGAGAGAAAAATTGCTGTACATAGATAAGATGAAAAATGCTGTTGATAAGAATGATTATGAATCATTTCAAAAAATATTCAATGAGCTGCAAGGGAATTATCTTAATATTGCACCACTAATGTTATTAAAAAATATTAATAATCTTATCCTTAGTGCTAAAAATATAAGAGGATGTTTTAGAACTCATTATTATGGCTCAGCTAATCCACAGTTATGGGAAACTATTTCCGCCGTATTAGAACATCTGCATGAATCATCTAAAATAATGCAAAATTATATGAATAAACACCATGAAAAGGATAAATAAATCAATCTTGAATCCATAAGATATTCAAATAAAAAACGCTTTTGAAGGTGATTAATTATATATTATACTTCAAAGGCGTCATTCAATGCTAATCCATAGCATAACAAATAGATTATTTCATTCTTAACTAAAAAATTATATAAATAATAATAAAGACATTGAAAATATTCCCATGCCATATGCAATAATTTGATTTTTATTCAGTTTTACTTTATTAATATCGGTCCGTTATATATTTAATTTCTTAATATAAAACTTTAAATGAGAATATTATGCAAAAAATTACATTAATTACCGGTGGATCGCGTGGTATTGGTCGAGCAACCGCTTTTTATCTGGCAGAGAAAGGGCATCACATTGGTATTGGCTACCACACCAATCAAGATCAAGCGCTGGAAGTCATCGAAATTATCCGTCAAATAGGTGGTAAAGCTATCGCCATTCAGGTCGATGTCGCTGATGAAAAACAAGTTGTAGAACTCTTCCAGAGAACCGATGCCGAACTCGGATGCATCACCGGTTTGGTAAATAACGCCGGGATATTAAAACCACAAGCATCGATTGAGCAATTAACCGCTCATCGCTTGCATGATATTTTTGCCGCCAATGTTGTAGGCAGTTTTCTCTGTGCGCGGGAAGCAGTTAAAAGAATGTCTTTCCGACATGGTGGTCACGGTGGATCAATCGTCAATGTTTCATCAGCAGCATCCCGGCTAGGATCACCGCACGAATATATAGATTATGCCGCGTCGAAAGGGGCGATCGATACTTTGACTATTGGCCTGTCTCTGGAAGTGGCAGATCAGGGAATTCGAGTTAATGCCGTTCGCCCCGGATTTATTTATACCAATATGCATAGCGATGGCGGCGAGCCAAATCGAGTTGATCGGGTGAAGAATTCCTTACCAATGAAACGCGGCGGACAACCGAAAGAAGTGGCACAGGCTATTGCCTGGTTGCTGTCGGATGAAGCTTCATATGTAACCGGGAATTTTATTGACCTGGCCGGAGGGAAATAGCACTTAAAACAAGTATAAATTGAGCTGAATTTACCAATACATAGAGAAGGAGATCAGAAAATAAAAGGCGCTCCATATTTTCAGTCATTTTAAATCACTATTTAGCATCTATCATTAATTAGGTGAATTAGCATATCCACAGTAATGATGATCACTGTTATCGATGTCAAAACACCTATTCAGCTTAATGCAGATAAAGCTGTGATGACAGAAATTCTTAAATATAACAAAGAGGTAAATCATGAAAAACATTGACCCAAAACTTTATCAACATACGCCCACGGTTAACGTCTACGATAACCGTGGCCTGACCATTCGTAACATCGACTTTCACCGCACTGTCGCGAGAGGTGATACAGATACTCGTATTACCCGCCACCAATATGATGTCCGAGGACACTTGAGCCAAAGCATCGATCCACGCCTGTATGACGCCAAACAGCTCGACAACTCAATAAACCCCAACTTCCTCTGGCAATACAATCTCACCGGCGATACTTTGCGAACAGAAAGTGCCGATGCCGGCCGTACCATTGCCCTTAATGATATTGAAGGCCGTCAAGTGTTGATTGTAACCGCAACCGGCGCCATTCAGACCCGACAATATGAAGCCAATACCCTGCCCGGCCGTCTATTGTCCGTAAGTGAACAAGCCCCCGGAGAACAGACTCCCCGCGTTACTGAGCATTTTATTTGGGCTGGTAATACACAGGCGGAAAAAGATCATAATCTTGCCGGCCAATATGTGCGCCACTACGACACAGCAGGAGTGACTCAACTGGAAAGCCTGTCATTGACAGAAAACATCTTATCTCAATCCCGTCAGTTATTAGCCGATGGTCAGGAAGCAGACTGGACAGGTGATGATGAAACCCTCTGGCAAACCAAACTCAATAGCGAAACTTACACGACCCAAAGCACCTTTGATGCTACCGGCGCTTTGCTGACCCAAACCGATGCAAAAGGCAACATGCAACGTCTGGCTTACAATGTGGCAGGACAATTACAAGGTAGCTGGCTGACATTGAAAAACCAAAGTGAGCAAGTCATTGTCAAATCCCTGATCTATTCCGCCGCAGGCCAGAAATTGCGTGAAGAACACGGTAACGGCGTTATCACTGAATACAGCTATGAACCGGAAACTCTACGATTGATCGGTACCACCACTCGCCGTCAATCAGATAGCAAAGTGTTACAAGATCTACGCTATGAACATGATCCTGTAGGGAATATTATTAGTGTCCGTAATGATGCAGAAGCCACCCGCTTCTGGCGCAATCAGAAAATAGTCCCTGAAAATACCTACACCTACGATTCCCTGTACCAGCTTATCAGTGCAACAGGACGTGAGATGGCTAACATCGGCCAGCAAAGCAACCAACTTCCTTCGCCAATCATCCCTCTTCCTACTGATGAAAACTCATATACCAACTATACTCGCAGCTATAATTACGATCGCGGCGGCAATTTGGTTCAAATCCGGCACAGTTCCCCCGCCGCCCAAAATAACTACACCACAGATATCACCGTTTCGCATTACAGTAATCGGGCAGTGCTGAGTTCGCTAACCTCAGACCCAACACAGGTGGATGCACTGTTTGATGCCGGCGGACATCAAACAAAATTGCTACCGGGGCAAGAGCTGAGTTGGAATACACGAGGTGAGCTACAACAGGTAACGCCAGTCAGTCGCGAGAGCGCCAGCGATCGGGAATGGTATCGTTACGGCAACGACGGCATGCGACGGTTAAAAGTCAGTGAGCAGCAGACTGGCAACAGCACGCAGCAGCAACGAGTAACTTATCTTCCCGGTCTGGAGCTACGTACAACGCAAAATGGGACTACTACATCAGAAGACCTGCATGCTATTACCGTGGGGGCGGCAGGCCACGCGCAAGTGCGAGTTCTACACTGGGAAACTACGCCACCAGCCGGTATCAATAACAATCAACTCCGTTATAGCTATGACAATTTAATCGGTTCCAGTCAACTTGAATTGGATAACGCAGGACAAATTATCAGTCAGGAAGAGTATTATCCATTTGGCGGCACAGCATTATGGGCAGCAAGAAACCAAATAGAAGCCAGCTATAAAATCCTCCGTTACTCAGGTAAAGAACGAGATGCTACCGGGCTATATTATTACGGCTATCGTTATTATCAACCGTGGGTAGGCAGGTGGTTAAGCGCCGATCCGGCGGGAACTGTGGATGGTCTGAATCTGTACCGGATGGTGAGAAATAATCCGTCAACACTGGTTGATATTTCTGGGCTTGCACCTACGAAATACAATATTCCCGGATTTGACTTTGATGTAGAAATAGATGAGCAAAAAAGATCTAAGTTAAAACCAACGTTGATAAGAATCAAAGATGAATTTTTACATTATGGTCCTGTAGATAAGCTGTTAGAAGAAAAGAAACCCGGCCTCAATGTACCAGAGGAGCTATTTGATAGAGGTCCATCCGAGAATGGAGTGTCAACATTAACTTTCAAAAAAGACCTACCGATAAGTTGTATTAGCAACACAGAATATACCCTTGATATCTTATACAACAAACATGAAACTAAACCATTCCCTTACGAAAATGAAGCAACAGTTGGAGCAGATCTGGGAATAATAATGTCCGTGGAGTTTGGAAATAAATCAATAGGTAATGCCTCTGACGAAGATTTAAAAGAAGAACATCTCCCATTAGGAAAATCCACAATGGATAAAACAGACCTGCCAGATTTAAAACAAGGGCTAATGATCGCGGAGAAGATAAAAAGTGGAAAAGGAGCATATCCTTTTCATTTTGGTGCTGCAATAGCTGTTGTATATGGTGAGGATAGAAAAGTAGCCGCTTCAATTCTGACAGATTTATCTGAACCTGAAAGAGACGAAGGCGAGTATCTGCAAAGTACGAGAAAGGTAAGCGCAATGTTTATCACAAACGTCAATGAATTTCGCGGCCATGATTACCCAAAAAGTAAATATAGCATCGGATTAGTTACAGCTGAAAAACGTCAGCCGGTAATAAGCAAAAAGCGTGCAAACCCGGAAGAGGCCCCTTCATCATCTAGAAATAAAAAATTGCATGTACATTAATCTTTGTGCCTTAATCAAGGTTACTGTACATAAGCTCATATAACTATTATCCCACTAAAGGTGACCGTATAAACGGTCACCAAAATATCGCCTAGATCACACTTTAGTCACAAATCACCATTTCCCAACGAAAAGTACCAGCGAACCTTTCAAAAATCTATTCAAGAAAAGCGGTTCCAAAGCTTCAATTAAGAAACACAAAACAAACATTAAATTAACATTCCCGTGCCAATATTGATTATCTTATATCAAGATCGGCGCTTTTTATGACGACTGTGAGGTAGACATGAAACCAGAAGATTTTCGCGCCGACAAAAAACGTCCTTTCACCGGTGAAGAGTACCTGAAAAGCCTTCAAGATGGCCGCGAAATTTATATTTATGGCGAACGCGTAAAAGATGTCACCACACATCCCGCATTCCGTAATTCTGCTGCTTCAATCAGTCAGTTGTACGATGCCCTGCACGCCCCGGAAACTCATGATGTCCTGTGCTGGAATACCGATACCGGCAATGGCGGGTACACCCACAAATTCTTCCGCTTTGCTACCAGTGCGGATGATCTGCGCCAACAACGTGATGCTATAGCGGAATGGTCACGCCAAACCTATGGCTGGATGGGTCGCTCGCCTGACTATAAAGCGGCCTTCGGCAACGTGCTCGGCGCATTTCCTGAATATTATGGTCAATTCGCTGATAATGCCCGTACCTGGTACAAACGTATTCAGGAAACAGGCGTTTACTTTAACCATGCTATTGTTAATCCACCAATCGATCGTCATAAACCCGCTGATGAGACACGTGATGTCTATATTAAGCTAGAAAAAGAGACTGATGCCGGTATCATTGTCAGCGGCGCAAAAGTGGTAGCAACTAACTCAGCCCTGACCCACTATAACTTTATCGGTTTCGGCTCCGCACAAGTCATGGGGGATAACCCTGATTTCGCTCTGATGTTTGTCGCGCCAATGGATGCGGAGGGCGTGAAACTGATCTCCCGCGGTTCCTATGAATTGGTAGCAGGAGCAACAGGTTCCCCATTCGATTATCCTTTATCCAGCCGTTTTGATGAAAACGATGCGATTCTGGTGATGGATAAGGTACTTATCCCTTGGGAAAATATCCTGATTTACCGTGATTTCGACCGTGCGCGCAACTGGGCGATTCAAGCGGGTTTCACCAGTCTGTTCCCATTACAGGCTTGTATACGGCTGGCGGTGAAGCTGGATTTTATTACTGCCCTGCTACAAAGGAGCCTGGAATGTACCGGCGTGATCGAATTCCGGGGTGTTCAGGCTAACCTGGGCGAAGTGGTTGCCTGGCGTAACCTGTTTTGGTCACTGAGCGACGCGATGTGGGCAGAAGCCAAACCTTGGAAAGGCGGCGCTTATATGCCGGATACTCAGGCAATACAAACTTATCGCGTTATGGCGCCAATGGCCTACACTAAGATTAAGAATATTATTGAAAGTAACGTCACCAGCGGCCTAATTTATCTACCATCTAGTGTACGTGATATGAACAACCCTGAAATTGATAAATATCTGGCCCGGTATGTTCGGGGGTCCAACGGTATCGATCACGTTGAGCGTATCAAGATTTTAAAACTGATGTGGGACGCCATTGGCAGTGAATTCGGCGGCCGTCACGAGTTGTACGAAATCAACTATGCCGGTAGTCAGGATGAAATTCGGATGCAATGTCTGCGCCATGCTCATGGCTCCGGCAATATGAAAAAAATGATGGATATGGTTGATCGCTGCCTTGCTGATTATGATCAGCATGGTTGGCGTAGACCACACTTATACAATAATAGCGATATCAACCAGTTAGATAAGCTGCTGAAATAATCGGTAGCAGGAGGCCAATATGTCTGTAGAAAATGAACATCGCCTGCGTTTCAGGGATGCGATGGCGAGTCTGTCAGCAGCGGTGAATATCGTCACCACCGATGGCCGCGCGGGATGCTGTGGTATCACTGCCACAGCGGTATGCTCGATCACCGATACGCCACCCACGCTGATGGTATGCATTAACCGAAACAGCGCTATGAATACCGTTTTTCAGGAAAATGGCCGCCTGTGTGTAAATATTTTAAACCACGAACAAGAATTGATGGCACGCCACTTTGCCGGTATGACCGGAGTCAGCATGGAAGAGCGTTTTCGCTGGAATATCTGGCAGACAGGGGTATTGGGTCAACCAGTGTTGACCGGCACCCTCGCGAGTCTTGAAGGTGAAATTGAACAGGTTCAAGAAGTGGGGACGCATAACGTGTATCTGGTTCAGATTAGACATATCACGGTAAGCGAACAAGGCCACGGCCTCATCTATTTCAAGCGTAATTTCCGTCCAGTTATGTTGGAAATTGAAGCTGCCGCAGTTTAACTGCCTCTCCTCCTGGCAGTCATTGTTCTTCCACTATTCAGGCCCTGAACGGCCTGAATAGTATTCCTTTGTCAATGCCTCTATTCAGCTCTTTTCCTGATCATTTTTAGCATTCACTTGATGAATATACTATTAAATTCAATATAAATATCTTTATGTTAGTGTGATCGGCCACCAGGAACATATTTTAACCATATAATAATCTACTGTCCTCCGACCACTTGAATAAAGTACATAAGAAAACCACTTTAGCGACAAATCATGTCACTGAACGTCACTGTACATTTACCGAGTGTATTTCAACCAATCAGAGGCAATTAACTATGAATAAACCCGTATCCATCGGTTTATTACAACAACCCAAGCCGTTCTTTATGATTTTCTTCGTCGAGCTTTGGGAACGATTCGGCTACTACGGCGTACAAGGGGTTCTCACTGTCTATTTTGTACAAAAATTGGGATTTTCCCAAGAACAAGCGTTTATTACCTTCGGTGCGTTCGCCGCGTTGGTTTTTGGTTTGATCTCTATTGGCGGCTATGTAGGCGACCACTTACTGGGAACTAAACGAACCATTGTGTTAGGCGCCATTGTGCTGGCAATCGGCTACTTTATGACGGGCCTTTCTATCCTGCACCCTAATTTAATTTTCTACGCATTGGGAACGATCGCCGTTGGTAACGGCCTATTCAAAGCCAACCCAGCCAGCCTGCTGTCTAAATGCTATCCCCCCAAAGATCCTCGTCTGGATGGGGCTTTTACCCTATTTTACATGTCAATCAACCTCGGCTCGCTGTTCTCACTCGCTCTCGCTCCCGTTATTGCGGAAAAATTTAGCTACGCCGTTACCTACAATATCTGTGGTATTGGTCTGATTATCGCGTTGTTGGTCTATATTTTCTGTCGCAATACCGTGCGTAATATTGGTTCCGAACCCGATCATCAACGAATCAACTACACAAACCTATTTCTGGTCGTGGCAGGAAGTGTTGTGATGGTTTACGTCTGCGCATGGCTGATGCACAACGTGAAAATAGCCAATATTATGCTGATTACCCTATCTGTCATCGTAGTGTTTATCTTTTTCCGGGAAGCGCTCAAACAGGATAAAATTGGCCGTAACAAAATGTTTGTCGCTTTCATTTTGATGCTTCAAGCTATTGTGTTCTTCATCCTATATGCTCAGATGCCGACTTCTCTCAACTTCTTCGCCATCCACAACGTTCACCATCAGTTGCTTGGTTTTAATATCAATCCGGTCAGTTTCCAGGCCCTTAACCCATTCTGGATCGTTGTCGCCAGCCCGATACTCGCCGCGCTATACACTCACTGGGGCGCTAAAGGTAAGGACCTGACGATGCCAGCCAAATTTGCGGTTGGTATGTTCCTGTGCTCTTTAGGTTTCCTGACTGCCGCTGCTGCCGGTTTGTGGTTTGCAGATGAACAAGGTTTAACTTCCGCCTGGTTTATTGTTCTGGTTTATCTCTTCCAGGGCGTCGGTGAATTGATGATCAGTGCGTTGGGCCTGGCAATGATTGCGGCTCTCGTTCCTCAGTACCTGATGGGTTTTATTCTGGGGATGTGGTATTTAACTCAAGCGACTTCCTCCTTACTTGGCGGCTATGTCGCAGCCCTTACCGCCGCACCGAAAGGTATTACGGACCCATTGCAAACATTACCAGTCTATACCAGCGTATTCGGCAAAATCGGTATTGCCACCTTTATCGTCGCAATCATTATGGCGACCACCGTGCCATTGCTGAACCGTATGATGCAGGAAAAATAAAAAATATGATTTGATCTAAAATAAAAAACCTCGCCAAAGGAGGAAATACCGCTCGTTTAAACACTTTTATTCGAGCGGGGTATACTTTTATTTCTCCGTAATTGTTTAATATTCTGACGGAGGAAATTACCGAAGAAAATGCCAAGGATCTTTACAAGAAAAACTTTAGTAATATCGAACCTGCTTCACTGGCAATGCCAGCATATCTTATAAGTTATTATAATTCCTGATTACCATCGAATCTCAGCTAGCTTGAGTAAATACTCAGGTATAGGTGCTGCCCGGATACATGAATAAATAAGCTGTTCGAATGTTTTTTTAAGGTTAAAGCGCCAATTGAACCTGAAACAGAATTCGGCAAGATAACGAGGTAAATACTTTTTGCTAATCGAATGATATGTTCCGCGTATCGAATTTTTTACATTACTTATCATTGTGTTAACCCACTGAAAATAAGGAAGCTTAACACT
>NZ_RCWD01000054.1:0-28120 GCF_018448965.1 Photorhabdus hainanensis
AGTGTTAAGCTTCCTTATTTTCAGTGGGTTAACACAATGATAAGTAATGTAAAAAATTCGATACGCGGAACATATCATTCGATTAGCAAAAAGTATTTACCTCGTTATCTTGCCGAATTCTGTTTCAGGTTCAATTGGCGCTTTAACCTTAAAAAAACATTCGAACAGCTTATTTATTCATGTATCCGGGCAGCACCTATACCTGAGTATTTACTCAAGCTAGCTGAGATTCGATGGTAATCAGGATTTATTATCTGGATAAACGTCGCCCGGATTTAGCAAGCCTAATGCTCAGCCAGAAAAATATGGATGAGGAAATTTCAACGCTGGCTCTCTCTAATGAATTGTGCCTTGCCGGGATCGAAACAAAAACAGGAAAATCACAAGATGAAGTGATGGATATGTTGTCAACTTATCGTTTAAGTGGAGAGACACCTTATCATCACGCTTATGAAACTGTTCGTGAAATCGTTCATGAACGTGATCCAGGATTTCGTCATTTATCACAGGCACCCATTGTTGCTGCTAAGCTCGATCCTGTGACTTTGTTGGGTATTAGCTCCCATATTTCGCCAGAACTGTATAACTTGCTGATTGAGGAGATCCCGGAAAAAGATGAAGCCGCGCTTGATGCGCTTTATAAAACAAACTTTGGCGATATTACCACCGCTCAGTTAATGTCCCCAAGTTATCTGGCCCGGTATTATGGCGTCTCACCGGAAGATATTGCCTACGTGACGACTTCATTATCACATGTTGGATATAGCAGTGATATTCTGGTTATTCCGTTGGTCGATGGTGCGGGTAAGATGGAAGTGGTTCGTGTTACCCGCACGCCATCGGATAATTATACCAGTCAGACGAATTATATTGAGCTGTATCCACAGGGTGGTGACAATTATTTGATCAAATACAATCTAAGCAATAGTTTTGGTTTGGATGATTTTTATCTGCAATATAAAGATGGTTCCGCTGATTGGGCTGAGATTGCCCATAATCCTTATCCTGATATGGTCATAAATCAGGAGTATGAATCACAAGCGACAATCAAACGTAACGACTCTGGCGATATATTCAGTATAGGATTACAAAGATGGCATGGCGGTAGTTATAATTTTGCCGCCGCCAATTTTAAAATTGACCAATACTCCCCGAAAGCTTTCCTGCTTAAAATGAATAAGGCTATTCGGTTGCTCAAAGCTACCGGCCTCTCTTTTGCTACGTTGGAGCGTATTGTTGATAGTGTTAATAGCACCAAATCCATCACGGTTGAGGTATTAAACAAGGTTTATCGGGTAAAATTCTATATTGATCGTTATGGCATCAGTGAAGAGACTGCCGCTATTTTGGCTAATATTAATATCTCTCAGCAAGCTGTTGGCAATCAGCTTAGCCAGTTTGAGCAACTATTTAATCACCCGCCGCTCAATGGTATTCGCTATGAAATCAGTGAGGACAACTCCAAACACTTTCCTAATCCTGATCTGAACCTTAAACCAGACAGTACCGGTGATGATCAACGCAAGGCGGTTTTAAAACGCGCGTTTCAGGTTAACGCCAGTGAGTTGTATCAGATGTTATTGATCACTGATCGTAAAGAAGACGGTGTTATCAAAAATAACTTAGAGAATTTGTCTGATCTGTATTTGGTTAGCTTGCTGGCCCAGATTCATAACCTGACTATTGCTGAATTGAACATTTTGTTGGTGATTTGCGGCTATAGCGATACCAACATTTATCAGATTACCGACGATAACTTAGCCAAAATAGTAGAAACATTGTTGTGGATCACGCAATGGTTGAAGACCCAAAAATGGACAGTTACCGACCTGTTTCTGATGACCACGGCCACTTACAGCACCACTTTAACGCCAGAAATTAGCAATCTGACGGCTACGTTGTCTTCAACTTTGCATGACAAAGAGAGTCTGATTGGGGAAGATCTGAAAAGAGCAATGGCGCCTTGCTTAACTTCGGCTTTGCATTTGACTTCTCAAGAAGTTGCGTATGACCTGCTGTTGTGGATAGACCAGATTCAACCGGTACAAATAACTGTTGATGGGTTTTGGAAAGAAGTGCAAACAGCACCAACCAGCTTGAAGGTGATTACCTTTGCTCAGGTGCTGGCGCAATTGAGCCTGATCTATCGTCGTATTGGGTTAAGTGAAACGGAACTGTCACTGATCGTGACTCAATCTTCTCTGCTAGTGGCAGGCAAAAGCGTACTGGATCACGGTCTGTTAACCCTGATGGCCTTGGAAGGTTTTCATACCTGGGTTAATGGCTTGGGGCAACATGCCTCCTTGATATTGGCGGCGTTGAAAGACGGAGCTTTGACAGTTACCGATGTAGCACAAGCTATGAATAAGGAGGAGTCTCTCCTACAAATGGCAGCTAATCAGGTGGAGCAGGATCTAACAAAACTGACCAGTTGGACACAGATTGACGCTATTCTGCAATGGTTACAGATGTCTTCGGCCTTGGCGGTTTCTCCACTGGATCTGGCAGGGATGATGGCCCTGAAATATGGGATAGATCATAACTATGCTGCCTGGCAAGCTGCGGCGGCTGCGCTGATGGCTGATCATGCTAATCAGGCACAGAAAAAACTGGATGAGACGTTCAGTAAGGCATTATGTAACTATTATATTAATGCTGTTGTCGATAGTGCTGCTGGAGTACGTGATCGTAACGGTTTATATACCTATTTGCTGATTGATAATCAGGTTTCTGCCGATGTGATCACTTCACGTATTGCAGAAGCTATCGCCGGTATTCAACTGTACGTTAACCGGGCTTTAAACCGAGATGAAGGTCAGCTTGCATCGGACGTTAGTACCCGTCAGTTCTTCACTGACTGGGAACGTTACAATAAACGTTACAGCACTTGGGCTGGTGTCTCTGAACTGGTCTATTATCCAGAAAACTATGTTGATCCCACTCAGCGCATTGGGCAAACCAAAATGATGGATGCGCTGTTGCAATCCATCAACCAGAGCCAGCTAAATGCGGATACGGTGGAAGATGCTTTCAAAACTTATTTGACCAGCTTTGAGCAGGTAGCAAATCTGAAAGTAATTAGTGCTTACCACGATAATGTGAATGTGGATCAAGGATTAACTTATTTTATCGGTATCGACCAAGCAGCTCCGGGTACGTATTACTGGCGTAGTGTTGATCACAGCAAATGTGAAAATGGCAAGTTTGCCGCTAATGCTTGGGGTGAGTGGAATAAAATTACCTGTGCTGTCAATCCTTGGAAAAATATCATCCGTCCGGTTGTTTATATGTCCCGCTTATATCTGCTATGGCTGGAGCAGCAATCAAAGAAAAGTGATGATGGTAAAACCACGATTTATCAATATAACTTAAAACTGGCTCATATTCGTTACGACGGTAGTTGGAATACACCATTTACTTTTGATGTGACAGAAAAGGTAAAAAATTACACGTCGAGTACTGATGCTGCTGAATCTTTAGGGTTGTATTGTACTGGTTATCAAGGGGAAGACACTCTATTAGTTATGTTCTATTCGATGCAGAGTAGTTATAGCTCCTATACCGATAATAATGCGCCGGTCACTGGGCTATATATTTTCGCTGATATGTCATCAGACAATATGACGAATGCACAAGCAACTAACTATTGGAATAACAGTTATCCGCAATTTGATACTGTGATGGCAGATCCGGATAGCGACAATAAAAAAGTCATAACCAGAAGAGTTAATAACCGTTATGCGGAGGATTATGAAATTCCTTCCTCTGTGACAAGTAACAGTAATTATTCTTGGGGTGATCACAGTTTAACCATGCTTTATGGTGGTAGTGTTCCTAATATTACTTTTGAATCGGCGGCAGAAGATTTAAGGCTATCTACCAATATGGCATTGAGTATTATTCATAATGGATATGCGGGAACCCGCCGTATACAATGTAATCTTATGAAACAATACGCTTCATTAGGTGATAAATTTATGATTCATCATTTGATGATGCAAACCGTTTTAATCTGGTGCCATTGTTTAAATTCGGAAAAGACGAGAACTCAGATGATAGTATTTGTATATATAATGAAAACCCTTCCTCTGAAGATAAGAAATGGTATTTTTCTTCGAAAGATGACAATAAAACAGCGGATTATAATGGTGGAACTCAATGTATAGATGCTGGAACCAGTAACAAAGATTTTTATTATAATCTCCAGGAGATTGAAGTAATTAGTGTTACTGGTGGGTATTGGTCGAGTTATAAAATATCCAACCCGATTAATATCAATACGGGCATTGATAGTGATAAAGTAAAAATCACCATAAAAGCGGGTGGTGACGATCAAATCTTTACTGCTGATAATAGTACCTATGTTCCTCAGCAACCGGCACCCAGTTTTGAGGAGATGATTTATCAGTTCAATAACCTGACAATAGATTGTAAGAATTTAAATTTCATCGACAATCAGGCACATATTGAGATTGATTTCACCGCTACGGCACAAGATGGCCGATTCTTGGGTTCAGAAACTTTTATTATCCCGGTAACTAAAAAAGTTCTCGGTACTGAGAACGTGATTGCGTTATATAGCGAAAATAACGGTGTTCAATATATGCAAATTGGTGCATATCGTACCCGTTTGAATACGTTATTCGCTCAACAGTTGGTTAGCCGTGCTAATCGTGGCATTGATGCAGTGCTCAGTATAGAAACTCAGAATATTCAGGAACCTCAATTAGGAGCCGGTACATATGTACAACTTGTTCTGGATAAATATGATGAGTCTATTCATGGCACTAATAAAAGCTTTGCGATTGAATATACTGATATATTTAAAGATGGCGATAATTTTGTTATTTATCAGGGGGAATTGAGTGAAACCAGCCAAACTGTTGTGAAAGTTTTTCTCCCCTATTTTATAGAAGCGTATGGAAATAAAAACCATTTATGGGTACGTGCAAAATACCAAAAGGGAACGACTGATAAGATCTTATTTGATCGTACTGATGAGAAAGATCCGCACGGTTGGTTTCTCAGCAACGATCATAAAACCTTTAGTGGCCTCTCTTCCGCACAGGCATTAAAGAACGACAGTGAACCGATGGATTTCTCTGGCGCCAATGCTCTCTACTTCTGGGAACTGTTCTATTACACGCCGATGATGATGGCTCATCGTTTGTTGCAGGAACAGAATTTTGATGCGGCGAACCACTGGTTCCGCTATGTCTGGAGCCCGTCCGGTTATATTGTTGATGGTAAAATTGCTATCTACCACTGGAACGTGCGACCGCTGGAAGAAGACACCAGTTGGAATATGCAACAACTGGATTCCACCGATCCGGATGCTGTTGCTCAGGATGATCCGATGCACTACAAGGTGGCTACCTTTATGGCGACTTTGGATCTGCTAATAGCCCGTGGTGATGCGGCTTATCGTCAGTTAGAGCGTGATACGCTGGCTGAGGCTAAAATGTGGTATACACAGGCTCTTAACCTGTTGGGTGACGAGCCACAAGTGATGTTGAGCACGACTTGGGTTAATCCAACATTGGGCAATGCTGCTTCAAAAACCACACAGCAGGTTCGTCAGCAAGTGCTTACCCAGTTGCGTCTCAATAGCAGGGTAAAAACCCCATTGCTGGGAACAGCCAATTCCCTGACCGCTTTATTCCTGCCGCAGGAAAATAGCAAGCTCAAAGGCTACTGGCGGACACTGGCGCAGCGTATGTTTAATTTACGTCATAATCTGTCGATTGACGGCCAGCCGCTCTCCTTGCCGCTGTATGCTAAACCGGCTGATCCAAAAGCTTTACTGAGTGCGGCGGTTTCAGCTTCTCAAGGGGGAGCTGACTTGCCGAAAGCGCCGCTGACTATTCACCGCTTCCCTCAAATGTTAGAAGGGGCACGGGGCTTGGTTAACCAGCTTATACAGTTCGGTAATTCACTATTAGGTTACAGTGAGCGTCAGGATGCGGAAGCTATGAGTCAACTACTGCAAACCCAAGCCAGCGAGTTAATACTGACCAGTATGCGTATGCAGGATAACCAATTGGCAGAGCTGGATTCGGAAAAAACCGCCTTGCAAGTCTCTTTAGCTGGAGTGCAACAACGGTTTGACAGCTATAGCCAACTGTATGAGGAGAACATCAACGCAGGTGAGCAGCGAGCGCTGGCGTTACGCTCAGAATCTGCTATTGAGTCTCAGGGAGCGCAGATTTCCCGTATGGCAGGCGCGGGTGTTGATATGGCGCCAAATATCTTCGGCCTGGCTGATGGCGGCATGCATTATGGTGCTATTGCCTATGCCATCGCTGACGGTATTGAGTTGAGCGCTTCTGCCAAGATGGTTGATGCGGAGAAAGTTGCTCAGTCGGAAATATATCGCCGTCGCCGTCAAGAATGGAAAATTCAGCGTGACAACGCACAAGCGGAGATTAACCAGTTAAACGCGCAACTGGAATCACTGTCTATTCGCCGTGAAGCCGCTGAAATGCAAAAAGAGTACCTGAAAACCCAGCAAGCTCAGGCGCAGGCACAACTTACTTTCTTAAGAAGCAAATTCAGTAATCAAGCGTTATATAGTTGGTTACGAGGGCGTTTATCAGGTATTTATTTCCAGTTCTATGACTTGGCCGTATCACGTTGCCTGATGGCAGAGCAATCCTATCAATGGGAAGCTAATGATAATGCCATTAGCTTTGTCAAACCGGGTGCATGGCAAGGAACTTACGCCGGCTTATTGTGTGGAGAAGCTTTGATACAAAATCTGGCACAAATGGAAGAGGCATATCTGAAATGGGAATCTCGCGCTTTGGAAGTAGAACGCACGGTTTCATTGGCAGTGGTTTATGATTCACTGGAAGGTAATGATCGTTTTAATTTAGCGGAACAAATACCTGCATTATTGGATAAGGGGGAGGGAACAGCAGGAACTAAAGAAAATGGGTTATCATTGGCTAATGCTATCCTGTCAGCTTCGGTCAAATTGTCCGACTTGAAACTGGGAACGGATTATCCAGACAGTATCGTTGGTAGCAACAAGGTTCGTCGTATTAAGCAAATCAGTGTTTCGCTACCTGCATTGGTTGGGCCTTATCAGGATGTTCAGGCTATGCTCAGCTATGGTGGCAGTACTCAATTGCCGAAAGGTTGTTCAGCGTTGGCTGTGTCTCATGGTACCAATGATAGTGGTCAGTTCCAGTTGGATTTCAATGACGGCAAATACCTGCCATTTGAAGGTATTGCTCTTGATGATCAGGGTACACTGAATCTTCAATTTCCGAATGCTACCGACAAGCAGAAAGCAATATTGCAAACTATGAGCGATATTATTTTGCATATTCGTTATACCATCCGTTAATTAATTTCGCGATTATATAATACAGGCTCTCTTTTGGGGGAGCCTGATAGAAGCAATTTATGAGATATTTATAGAAGATAATTTTTTAAATTAACTTGAGGTTTTTATATTATTTAAGTTTAATCTATCTGTTTTCTGTTTTCTGTTTTCTGTTTTCTGTTTTCTGTTTTCTGTTTTCTTAAAGGCGTGTAATGTAAAAAGGTGAGATCTCTTGTGATGATTCTGATTGGCCTGGAATGGGTCTTTTAGGACCTTAGCTTAAGGTTTGGTATAAATTGATAATTTCGATATCGTACCTGAAATGATCATTATTAATGATTAAACTAAAAAGAAGTTTTAGATTTTACGTACATGTATTCCTGTCTTGTGCCTGATTATAAATTAAAGGTTGTTTATGAAGAGTGTTGCGAAAAATAACTATTTTGTATAATATCCATTGGGTAGAGATAATTATGCTTATTTATATGATATTGTTTAAGTTACTTAGTTTGATTAATTTAATGAGTAATTGAGAGTATTTAAATGTGGAATAACTATTAATTATTGTATAAATGTGAGGAGAGTTGTAAGGCGATTTGGCGTGAAAATCTTTATATCTATTTTTCTGGAGACGTTTTTTCAATTCCAGAATAATATATGGTTATTATTACTTTTATGTCATAATTCAGGGAGGGAATTATTAAAAGCTGGGGTGGTTTTACTTTTAATGGTCAAGAATATAGACTTAATCATCTTGATGAATTCGAATTCACTTACATTCAAGAAAAAGAGTGTATTAAGCCGGAGAAGAGCTATAAATTTATTGTTGAATTTGGTCTACACTGTTTTACCCTGAAGCCTAATAAGCGCAAGGGTGAAACCCTTTCTAATTATCCCAGAGATCTCTATTACTTAGATTTTCTAGAAACACGTGTTTTTTGTTTTAAACGATACGTTATGTCTTTCTGCCTTCCAAATATAGTAAAAACGATAAACTCAAGAACTTGTTTGTATCCCCACACTACATTGTCATTGTTAGATTATCTCGGTTTAATAAGTAAAGTCCGCCATAAGCCTTCGTCCAGTATGAACTGTTGTGGTTCAATAATCCTAGACACCTATCCCCGGATAATCCTTCTCCTCTGACATCTAAAACAGATAAAAATCGGGTCACTTTTTTACATAAGCAGGACAGGAAAAATACTAAGATGCCCTTAATTAATTCAATTTATGTTGGAAAAGGTTATGCCAATTTCATCCATCAGCGGTCATGTGCCACTTAGCCAAACGCAAGCTCCTCAGCACACCGTATCTTCTCCCCTACTCGAACAGGGCAACCGCTTGTTTGAACAGTCTGTCCGACGTGGCTCGCTGCATTTCCAGAGCTCGGATCTCAAGCACTTGATCGCCGAATTGCGCCAGTTGCAGAGTGCTCCCAACAGCGCGCAAGCCCAACGGGTGCAAGATGCCATCCAGCACTGGGAGAACCACCACCCTAAAGAGGTAGCCGCCCGTAGCACCCGCCTTGCCGAGCTTAAACAGGCTCTGGCAGAACAAGGCGCTATGGTGCGCACTTTCCAGCCGAAGGTGATGACGACCGGTCCCCAAGCTATGTTGCAGCAGGCTATGCCAGCTTTACAGAAGATGGGAACTTACGCATGCACTGATGCCGGCACTTTCGTCAGCAAGCAGAATCCTCATTATCAGCAAATCATGGAGAGATTGAAGTTATTCAATGGCAACCCGGATCGCCTGAGGGATAACAGTCAGGCCAACATGATGTCCAATATGGCAGCTATCGCCGCTAAACAAGGCAACGTCAGTCTCAACCAACTGCAATCTATCGCCGCCCGTGTCGCCCAAGCCCAAGCTGGTTGCTGCACCACTTTGGCTTATTCTGCGGCAGCCGAACTGGTGAAACACAATCAAGGCGACCAGCAGCGCGTTGAGGTAGTCGCTCATCGTGGCTCCAAGGGGCATACCCAGACCCACTGCTTCGTAGTGGTCGGGCGCGATCCCAATAGTGAGCTTAACAAACCCGAAACTTGGGGTAAGCAAGCACACGTCATCGATCCTTGGGCTGCTACCATAGGTGGTAGATTGCAAGGTACGCCGAGTAATCCTCCGATCGCTAACCTGTGGCCGCCGACTGAATCTGTGTTTGACAACCATAAAGAGTAACCATGTTCAATTCCTTATTATCAGAACTGTGCCGACGCCTTGGGCAGGCCGAAGAATCTCTACATTCGGAGGGACTCGATCTGCTGCTCGGCCCTTTTAGTTTGCATATCCGCCAACGCGATGAGTTGGTAACTTTGTTTATTCCGCTAGGTAATGTCGAACCTTGTTCGTTGGCTACACTGGCCGATTGGCCATCATTGCAACTGAGCCGTAGCGGTGAGGGTGAGACTCTGCTCTGGAGCCGTGAATGGTTGGAGAGGCTGGATGCTGAGTTGTTGGTCAACTTGGTCGAGCGGATGTTACAGCAAGCCAGGAACCTTACAGCTACGGCCCCTATCACTGAAAGCCAAGAATGGCCGACATTCAGTATTCAAGGGAATTCGTGGCACAAAGTTTAGGCGAAAAACTTTAAGAGATTAATCAGGTGTGTTATTGCAAGCCACGAGCGATATTATTTTGTGCATTCGTTATACCACTCGCTGACTAGTAATGTTATTACTGGGTACAGGTTCTCCTACGGGGGAGCCTGACGGAAATAATTTGTGAGAAATTCACCGAGGTAAACTTTTAAATTAATTTTATATAATTTCCTAATTACGAAGTTAAACTATCGGCGTCGATACCTGTGCGTAAGAATGAACAAGGGCGGTTTCCCGCCCCTCTTAATAGACTCTTAAATGGATTTCAGCAGGTCAAAGAATGCTGATCTGCGTTGACATGGTATTTCGAGGCCAATTAGCAGAAGTGTTCTGGTAGCTGAAGATACCATTTTGGTAGCCATCGAGGCTGTATTCTTTCAGGAAGCCAACCACAATTTGGCCCGCAGCACATGGCCAATTGTATTGCCCGTTTGTAATGCACACTGGTGTAGAAGAGTACAGCGAGTATGGCAGTGTACCGCCGTTCATCCAAGCAAAGGAATTATATCCATAGCCAATTTCCAGAACGGCGGCGCGGAGCTGATATCCTCCGTGATTGCAGTTCGTCACCGGTAAGTTGGAAGTGTATTCCCATCCGCAATTCGTTGAGCCAACGGCATAGACCCACATATTGGTTAGCGGAGGCGCGGCAACGTAAGCTACCTCAGACTTAGTGTTGAGTTCCTTCTCTTCAGCTCGGATTGGGCTCTCAGGATTAGGCAGTAGCTGAGATTGCGCTGCCAGGGCGTTTTGAGCAGTAGAGACCTCCTTCGGTTGCTCTGTTTGGGCATAGGCATTAATGCCAAACAAGGAAGCAAGAGATAACAGCATAGCAAGTTTATTTTTCTTCATTATTGAATTCTCTTAGAAATGGAAAAATCCAATTTTAGGGAAGTGAGCGAAAATCACATTATTAAATTTTATTTATGTAATGATCGAAATTTTTGCGGAGGTGATTGTTTGCTTGCTTATTTCACTGAGGAACAAAGGTGGATAAATAATAAGGAATATTTCTTCAATTACCTTTCACCTGGTGAGAACTAACCTCTTTTTTGTTGTCTATTGAGCACATTTTGTACTGGCGTGTTTGGGGAAAATGCCAGTACTGTGCTCAATAATATCACTACAATCGCGCTGAGATTGTCTCCTCCTGACAGCGACTAACCTGTATTTCGCATTCCCGCTGCGATACCGGCAATGGTTACCATCAACGCTTGTTCAACCTGAGGATCGGGATGCTGCTGTTGACGGGAACGCAGTAATAGTTCTGCCTGTAAGACGTTTAATGGATCAGTGTAAACATTACGTAGGGCGATTGATTCTGCAATCCACGGTAGATCTGCCATCAGGTGTTCATCTTTAGAAATGGTTAATACCGTCTTAATATCTGCGGAAAGTTGTTCGCGCAGTTTCTGGCCTAACGGCCATAAGTTCTTATCTACCAGACGATGATCATAATACTCCGCTAGCCACAAGTCGGCTTTAGCGAAGACCATTTCCAACATACCAATGCGAGTGGTAAAGAAAGGCCAGTCACGGCACATTTCTGCTAGTACATCCTGCTTCCCATCATTGACAACTTTTTGTAGCGCAGCACCTGCACCTAACCAGGCTGGCAACATTAGGCGATTCTGTGTCCAGGCGAAAATCCACGGGATAGCGCGTAAACTTTCCACGCCACCCGCCGGATGACGTTTGGCTGGACGAGAACCTAAAGGCAATTTAGCTAATTCCTGTTCTGGCGTTGCAGCGCGGAAATAAGGCACAAAATCGGGCTGTTCACGCACATAATCACGATACATCTTGCAGGAAACATCAGATAGGGTATCCATCACCTGATGCCATTCCAGTTTAGGCTCCGGTGGTGGTAGTAGGTTTGCTTCCAGAATTGCACTGGCATATAAGGCTAAGCTACTGATAGTGACCTGTGGCAGACCGAATTTAAAGCGGATCATTTCACCCTGTTCAGTTACACGTAGGCCACCTTTTAAGCTTCCCGGTGGTTGGGAAAGCAGTGCTGCATGTGCTGGCGCACCGCCACGACCAATGGTACCTCCGCGACCGTGGAACAAAGTCAGCGTAACGCCTTCTTTTTCACAAACTTTAATCAAGGCATCCTGTGCTCGGTATTGCGCCCATGCCGCAGCCATCACTCCGGCATCTTTCGCTGAATCAGAATAACCAATCATCACCATCTGTTTGTCCTGAATCAGAGCGCGATACCACTTAATATCCATCAATTGCTGAATGACATTTTCAGCATTATTCAGGTCATCAAGGGTTTCGAATAGCGGTGCAACGGGTAAGGTGAACGGACAACCGACTTCTTTCAGTAGTAAGTGAACCGCTAATACATCAGAAGGTACTTTAGCCATTGAGATAACGTAAGCGGCAATAGCGTCTTGTGGTGACTCTGCAATGACTTTACAGGTTGCGAAAACTTCTTGCGTTTCAGCGCTTGGTTGCCAGTTATGTGGGATCAGTGGACGTTTGGAATTAAGTTCATGCAGTAGGAAAGCCTGTTTCTCTTCTTCTGACCAACTGGCGTAGTTACCTAATTCCAGATATTGCGTTAATTCAGAAATGGCGGTTGTATGGCGGGTACTTTCTTGGCGCACATCAATGCGTACCAGCGACAGGCCAAAGCAGCGGATACGGCGCAAGATATCTAATAGCTGACCATTGGCAATGATTTCCATCCCGCAGGTCTTTAGTGACTGATAACAGGCGTAAAGTGGTTGCCAGAGCTGTTCATTATCCACCAGCAGATCAGTTGGTGGCAGAACTTGCTCCCCTTTCAGTTGTTTCTCCAGATAGGTCAATGTATTGCTGAGTTGTGTCCGCAATTTCTTAGCAATTTCTCGGTAGGGTTCCAGAATTTCATCACCACCTGCTAGCTTACGAACTTCGGGTGTACATTCAGACATAGATAGCTCAGAAACCAGAACCTGAATATCTTTCAGGAATAGATCGGCTGCTTTCCAGCGGCTAAGCAGTAATACATGATGAGTCACTTCAGCCGTTACATTTGGATTACCGTCACGGTCGCCGCCCATCCAGGAAGTAAAGCGGATGGGTACCGCTTCAACTGGCAGGCTATAATCAATTGACTCTTCCAGTTGTTCATTAAATTCGCGCAGGAATGCCGGTACACCCTCCCACAAGCTGTTTTCCACCATAGCGAAGCCCCACTTAGCTTCATCAATTGGAGTTGGCCGAATTTTACGGATTTCATCGGTATGCCATGACTGGGCAACTAATTGACGCAGACGACGCATAATGTTGTTACGCTCATAATCTGCCAGATCATCGTGATCGAGTTGCGATAGACAAGTGTTAACTGCCACCAGCTTGTGAATTAATGTACGACGCGCGATTTCAGTAGGGTGAGCGGTGAGGACCAGTTCAATAGACAGCTCATTGACCGCTTTTTTCAGATCATCGTTATTGAAATTTTTTTCTTTTAACTGGGTGAATAATTTCGCTAACGCAACGGGATTACTGGCAGCTTCACCATGTGGGGAGATGCTGTGATACTGTTCTGCAACGTTTGTTAGGTTGAGAAATTGGTTGAAAGCGCGGGCAACTGGCAATAGTTCATCATTAGATAGGTTTTGCAAGGTAGATAATAGTTGCTGGCGATCTATTTCGTTGCCTGCGCGGGATGATTTGGATAATTTACGGATAGTCTCGACTTTATCGAGAATATCTTCTCCTAACGCTTCTTTGATTGTGTCTCCGAGCAGCTTACCTAGCATGCTGACATTACTACGCATTGCGGAATATTGTTGGTTCATATGACTCTTGGCCTTTATTGCTGGCAGAATGTTGGTTCTGTTCCTGTAGAAAAATTTCATTTAAGTGACGGAAAGTTGTTTTTTGTGTCGCCACAGTGTTGCATTTACCCTAAACCTTCATATTCATATCAGAAAATCATCAGTTTTGGCGAAATTTCTAAAATTTAATGGCAGGTCACGTTCTATAAGTATTACTTATACGCAGAAGGCTTAGGGAAGGTGCTTTTGTTGCTTGTTATGATGCTTGAGTCCCCCTTGATTTCTGGGGGACGAATAAAAAAATCAATTATTGCTTAGACAAAAATGATCTATTAATTGGGAAATTATCTTTCTGGTGGGCTCAATAAATGACATATCAATAAATTCATCTGGTTGATGCGCCTGTTCAATAGAGCCTGGGCCAAGGACTAACGTTGGGCATAATTCCTGAATGAATGGAGCTTCGGTACAGTAGTTGACCGTTTCAGCCTTGCGGCCTAGCAGTTTCTCTATCACATCAATCATCTTGTGATCGGTTGGGCATGCATAACCGGGAATGGGAGCATGTAATTCATCGATAGTTAAGCGGCCAGGCCAACGTTGTTTCACTGGTTCCAGTGCTTCATTTAGCAGTCCGTTCAGATCCTGTAACGTTAGTCCCGGTAATGGGCGAATATCCATATGCAATTCACAATGGGCACAAATACGGTTTACTGCGTCACCTCCGTGAATATAGCCGAAATTCATGGTTGGATATGGAATGGCAAATGCCGGGTTGTTATAGCGCTCTTTTAGCGTATTGCGTAGTTCAATCAAGTGCCCAATAGATTCGTGCATCAAATCAATGGCGTTTATACCACGGTCTGGATCACTGGAATGCCCGGATTGACCAACAATGCGGATAGCGTTCGATAAATGTCCTTTATGTGCGCAGATAGGATGCAATGAGGTCGGTTCACCAATAATAGCGAAATCCGGTCGAATAGTGGTACTTGCGGCAAAATAGCGGGCTCCCGCCATTGTTGTCTCTTCATCTGCGGTTGCCAGAATGTACAGCGGACGGGTTATTCTACTGACATCAATGTCTCGCAATGCATCAATAATAAAGGCGAAAAAGCCTTTCATATCTGCTGTACCTAAACCATACAGTTTGTTATCTCGTTCTGTCAGGGTGAAGGGATCTTTAGCCCAGAGTCCTTCATCAAAGGGGACAGTATCAGTGTGCCCACATAGGAGTAATCCACCTGGGCCACTCCCCAGCGTCGCCAGTAGATTGTATTTTCCGTGGGTCTCGGGGACGGGTTGTATCTCAATCTCGAAACCAATTTCCTTTAACCAACTTGCCAGTAGGTTGATGAGAGATTCATTACTCTGGTCAATACTGATATCGGTGGCGCTGATAGAGGGAGTTGCGATTAGTTGCCGAAATAACTCAATAAATGGAGGTAATTTGATATTCACTGTTGACAGCCTTTATTCATGATAGTATCAATATTCATGCATTTTTTTTGAATAAAAATGCATTATCCCGTTTACATACTGAGCACAAGGTAAAGATATCCTATGTTGAATACGCTGGTTGTTGGTGCAAGTGGTTACACCGGAGCAGAATTGGCAGCATATCTGCATCGTCACCCGCATATAAATCTGGTTGGACTAATGGTTTCTGCTCAGAGTGTTGATGCAGATAAATGTTTCTCAGATTTACATCCACAGTATAAAGGCATTGTTGATCTGCCGCTGCAACCGCTGACTGATATTATTAATGTTGCTAAAGGGATTGATGTGGTTTTCCTTGCCACAGCCCATGAAGTCAGTCATGACATTGCGCCGTTATTTCTGGCGGCAGGTTGCATTGTGTTCGATCTCTCCGGTGCCTATCGCGTACAAAATGCTCAGATTTATCAACAATACTACGGATTTAAACATAAGCATACCGAATGGTTAGCACAAGCAGTATATGGACTTGCCGAATGGCAGGCTGAAAAGATCAAACAGGCCCAATTGGTTGCTGTACCGGGATGTTACCCAACAGTTTCTCAACTCTCTCTGAAACCACTATTGGAAAATAGTTTGCTGGATACCAAACATTGGCCAGTGATTAATGCTACCAGTGGCGTGAGCGGCGCAGGTCGGAAAGCCAGTATCACCAACAGTTTCTGCGAAATCAGCTTACAACCTTATGGAATATTTACCCATCGTCATCAACCGGAAATTGAGGAACATTTGGGAACCAGAGTGATTTTTACTCCGCATCTTGGCAATTTCGCACGGGGTATTCTTGCCACAATTACCTGTAAATTGAAGCTGGGTGTTACCGCAGAACAGATAAATGAAGTTTATCAGCAAGCATACAAAGATAAGCCATTGGTGAGGCTCTACAGAAAAGGAGTACCGGCATTGAAATCCGTTGTTGGGCTGCCGTTCTGTGATATCGGTTTTGTTGTACAGGGTGACCACCTGATTGTTGTAGGTACTGAGGATAATCTTTTGAAAGGGGCGGCAGCTCAGGCGGTTCAGTGTATGAATATACGTTTTGGGTTTGAAGAAACTCAGGCATTACTTTAATGATTGACATGAAGGAGTAAAGCAGATGGAACCTTTAGTCATAAAATTAGGTGGCGTGTTACTGGATAATGAAGAAGCATTGGAACGCGTGTTTACTGCATTGCAGGAATATCGACAAACGCATAAACGCCAGTTGGTTATTGTTCATGGCGGTGGCTGTCTGGTGGATGAGTTGATGCAGAAGTTGCAGCTACCGATAGAGAAGAAACAAGGATTGCGGGTAACACCCGCTGATCAAATTGGGATGATTACGGGAGCGTTAGCGGGTATAGCCAATAAGACCTTGTTGTCGTGGGCGACTAAATATCAACTTGCATCAGTTGGATTATATTTAGGAGATGGTAATGTGGTCAGAGTTTCCCAACTGAATGAAGAGTTGGGGCATGTGGGGAAAGCGATGCCGGGCGATGCTAAGTTGCTGAAAACGCTATTGGATGCAGGTTACATACCCATTATCAGTTCGATTGGGGTAACAGATAAAGGAGAGTTGATGAATGTGAATGCCGATCAGGCAGCAACAGCGATAGCTCAGACACTAGGCGCTGATTTGGTATTGCTCTCTGATGTTAGCGGTATTTTGGATGGTAAAGGGCAGAAAATTCCTGACATAAATGCTGAAAAAGCAGAACAACTTATTGCACACGGCATCATTACTGACGGCATGATTGTGAAGGTGGATGCAGCTCTAGATGCCGCCAGGACATTAGGTCGCCCGGTAGATATTGCTAGTTGGCGTCATGCAGATCAACTGACCGACCTGTTTAACGGTGTTCCCGTCGGTACTCGTATTCTGGCTTAAATTAAGTTTGATTAATTTTCGGCAAAGCTTTGCTGATAAATAACAACGAAATTTCAAAGGGTAACTTCATGCATACTAAAGATATTAAAAAGATCGTTCTTGCTTATTCTGGTGGTCTGGATACTTCTGCCATTATTCCTTGGCTGAAAGAGCATTATGATAACTGTGAAGTTGTTGCGTTTGTCGCCGATGTGGGACAAAGCCGTGAAGATCTGGAGGGCGTGGAGCAGAAAGCTTTACGCTCTGGCGCATCAGAATGTCATGTTGTGGATTTGCGTGAGGAGTTTATTAAAGATTATGTTTATCCGGTGCTGAAAACTGGCGCTTTGTATGAGGGTAGCTATTTATTGGGCACTTCAATGGCACGACCAATTATTGCTAAAGCACAGGTTGAATTGGCATTGAAAGTGGGGGCGGATGCACTTGCTCATGGCGCAACAGGTAAGGGTAACGATCAGGTTCGGTTTGAAAGCACTTATACGGCATTAGCTCCTCAGCTAAAAGTCGTCGCGCCGTGGAGAGAGTGGGATTTGCGTTCCCGTGAGGCGTTGTTGGATTATCTGAAAGCGCGAGATATTCCAACCACTGCGACATTAGAGAAAATTTACAGCCGTGATGAGAATGCGTGGCATATCTCTACCGAAGGCGGCGTATTGGAAAGCACCTGGAATGCATCCAATAAAGATTGTTGGGTGTGGACAGTCGCTCCAGAAGAGGCGCCAGATGAAGCTGAATTGGTCAGTGTCACCATTGAGAGAGGCGAGGTTGTTGGGGTTAACGGCAAGGTGATGTCTCCATATCAATGCCTTGAAATGCTGAATGCTCTGGGAGCAAAACATGGTATCGGTCGGATCGATATCGTAGAAAACCGGCTGGTGGGAATGAAATCTCGTGGTTGTTATGAAACACCGGGAGGAACCATTATGATGGCCGCGTTGCGTGGTGTTGAACAACTGGTTCTGGATCGCGATAGCTTTAAATGGCGTCAGCAGCTTGGACTGGAAATGTCCTATGTTGTTTATGATGGACGTTGGTTTGCCCCGTTACGTCACTCTATTCAGGCAGCCGCTGAGATGTTGGCTGTGGATGTCAGCGGTGAAGTCGTGCTGAAACTCTATAAAGGCCAAGTGACAGCGATCCAGAAGAGATCAGCAAATAGCCTTTATTCTGAAGCGTTTGCAACGTTTGGTGAAGATGAGGTTTATGATCACAGCCATGCAGCAGGGTTTATCCGTCTGTATTCTCTCCCTTCGCGTATTCGGGCGTTAAATAGTAAAGAGTAATTTCATTGTTCGTAGTTATGGAGATAATGACCAGATCGTAAATTCATCCTTGTATTTGATTTCTCTAGTCTATTATCTCCATAATTGAAAATGAAATTGCTGTTTATAAAAGGTCATCAATCACTCAGACATCAGATAATCAGGAACGAAAATATGGCACTCTGGGGCGGGCGTTTCAGTCAGAAAGCAGATCAACGGTTCAAACAATTTAACGATTCACTTCGCTTTGATTACCGGTTGGCGGAACAAGATATTACCGGTTCAGTTGCATGGTCGAAAGCGCTGGTAACGGTTGGTGTGCTAACCGTTGAGGAGCAACAAAAACTGGAGTTGGCATTAAATGAATTGCTGAATGAGGTTCAGGCTAATCCACAAGCCATCTTGCAAAGTGATGCAGAAGATATCCATAGTTGGGTAGAAGGGCAGTTAATCAGTAAAATTGGCGACCTGGGTAAGAAGCTCCATACTGGCCGTAGTCGTAACGATCAAGTGGCGACAGATCTCAAGCTTTGGTGTAAAGAATACATTTCACATCTCCATCAGGCAATTGTGGAGTTACAGCAGGCGTTGGTGATTACTGCGGAGAATAATCAGGATGCGGTGATGCCGGGCTATACCCATCTGCAAAGAGCGCAGCCTATCACATTTGCTCACTGGTGTTTGGCATATGTGGAAATGTTGGTTCGTGATGAAAGTCGGTTACAGGATACTTTAAAGCGGCTGAATACCAGCCCGCTTGGGTGTGGTGCATTGGCTGGAACCGCTTATGATATTGATCGCGAACAACTGGCATCATGGCTAGGTTTTGCTTCAGCGACACGTAACAGCCTGGATAGTGTTTCAGATCGTGACCATGTATTGGAACTGCTATCTAATGCCAGTATCAGTATGGGCCATCTTTCCCGTTTTGCGGAAGACCTCATTTTCTTTAATAGCGGTGAAGCAGGATTTATTGAACTGTCAGATCGAGTCACTTCCGGTTCTTCTCTGATGCCACAGAAGAAAAACCCGGATGCGCTGGAGTTAATCCGTGGGAAATGTGGCCGGGTGCAGGGAGCATTGACCGGCATGATGATGACGTTGAAAGGTCTGCCGTTGGCCTATAATAAAGATATGCAGGAGGATAAAGAAGGGTTATTTGATGCGCTGGACACTTGGCTAGATTGTTTGCATATGGCAGCGTTGGTGTTAGATGGCATTCAGGTCAGGCGTTCACGTTGCGCAGAAGCAGCTAAACAGGGTTATGCTAACGCGACTGAATTAGCTGACTATTTGGTGGTAAAAGGGGTTCCATTCCGTGAAGCTCACCATATTGTTGGGGAAATTGTGATTATGGCGCTTGCTCAGGGTAAGGCGCTGGAAGCGTTGTCATTGGCGGAGTTGCAGAAGTTCAGTAGTGTAATTACTGATGATGTATATGATATTTTGTCTCTGCAATCTTGTCTGGACAAACGCCTTGCAAAGGGTGGCGTATCGCAAAAACAGGTGATGAAAGCGATTGTAGAGGCTAAACAGAGGCTAAAATTAAGTTAGCCATTATCAGCAGGGGGGATTAATCTATCCCCTGTAAAATAAATGCAATCTTTATATATAAGTTTTTAATGATTATCTGATAGTCTTTTCCTCACGTTGATATAATTATCTATTGGTATTTTCCATCATTTATATTAAATATGTCGAGGTGGGAATGAATATCCGCGATCTGGAATATCTTGTGGCGCTTGCGGAGCATCGGCATTTTCGCCATGCTGCTGATTCTTGCCACGTCAGCCAGCCTACATTGAGCGGGCAAATTCGTAAGCTTGAGGATGACCTAGGTGTAATGTTATTGGAACGCACCAGTCGTAAAGTTTTGTTCACTCAACAAGGGATGTTATTAGTAGAACAGGCCAGAACGGTCCTCCGTGAGGTTAGAATTTTGCAGGAAATGGCGTCACTTCAAGGGGAAAATATGTCTGGTCCTCTGCATATTGGCCTGATCCCTACCATTGGCCCATATCTGTTGCCTCATATTATTCCTGGGCTTCATGGTTTGTTTCCTAAGTTGGAAATGTATCTGTATGAAGCACAGACTCAAAGTTTGCTAGCCCAGTTAGATAGCGGCAAATTGGACTGTGCGATTCTGGCAATGGGTAAGGAGACAAGAGCCTTCATTGAAGTGCCATTGTTTGAAGAACCCATGAAACTCGCTATCTATGATGGCCATCCTTGGGCAGAGCGAGAAAAGATTGCTATGGATGAATTGGCAGGTGAAAAATTGCTGATGCTAGAAGATGGTCATTGCTTGCGTGATCAGGCTATGGGGTTCTGTTTTCAAGCTGGCGCGAAGGAAGATACCCATTTTCGTGCAACCAGTTTGGAAACTCTGCGCAATATGGTTGCTGCCGGTAGTGGAATAACCTTATTGCCTGATCTGGCAGTGCCGCAAGAGAAAAAACGCGATGGTGTCTGTTATCTGGAGTGTAGCAATCCCGAACCTAAGCGATCTGTTATTTTGATTTATCGTCCTGGTTCACCTCTGCGTGGTCGCTATGAGCAACTGGCAGAGGCTATTAGAGCTAAAATGGGCGCTTATTACGGGCAATCAAAATAGTCGGTTCAGGCCATTTAGCGCTGCGACACGGTAGGCTTCAGCCATAGTCGGATAGTTGAAAGTAGTATTGACGAAATATTCGATAGTATTACTTTCACCTTTCTGTTCCATAATTGCCTGGCCGATATGAATGATTTCAGCCGCACGTTCCCCGAAACAATGAATACCAAGAATCTCTTTTGTTTCTCTATGGAATAGTATTTTCAGGCTTCCTACGTTCATCCCCGCAATTTGTGCGCGTGCAAGATGTTTAAATTGTGCGCGTCCAACTTCATAAGGCACTTTCATTGCTGTTAATTGTTGTTCGGTTTTACCTACAGAGCTGATTTCCGGAATGGTATAGATACCTGTTGGAATATCTTCAATAAGATGAACTTCGGCGTTTCCTTTCGCCATCGCTTGGGCGGCAATTCGTCCTTGATCATAAGCAGCAGAAGCCAGACTTGGATAACCGATAACATCTCCTACAGCGTAGATATTTTCATTGCTGGTTTGATAGATCTTATTAACTTTCAGTAAACCGCGGCTATCTGCTTCCAGACCAACGTTTTTCAGCCCTAGAGTATCAGTATTGCCTGTTCGGCCGTTAGCATAAAGCAGACAGTCAGCTTTGACTTTTTTACCGGATTTGAGGTGAACGATAACACCGTCATCAACACCTTCAATTTTAGAATATTCTTCGTTGTGGCGGATAACTATACCACTATTCCAGAAATGGTAAGAAAGTGCGTCTGACATCTCTTGATCAAGGAAAGCCAGTAAGTGGTTACGAGTGTTGATTAAATCAACTTTTACGCCTAATCCACGGAAGATTGAAGCATATTCGCAACCAATCACTCCGGCGCCATAAATAATGACATGCCGTGGTTCATGATCCAGTTTCAGAATGGAATCGCTGTTATAAATACGGGAATGGGTGAAATCAACATCTGGTGGACAATATGGGCGAGAACCGGTTGCGATAATAATCTTATCTGCGCTTAAAATATCGTAGTTATCGTCGGCATAGCGCACACTCACCCGGTGATCATCAATGAATGTTGCTTCCCCGGAAAACATACGACACCCATTACGTTCGTAAAATCCTTGACGCATTCTAGTTTGCTGATTAATCACCATTCCAGCACGGCGTAAGATTTCAGCAAATGAAGAGCGAAGAATGCGGGAATTATCACTGTACAGAGGGTTTTGGTTAAATTCGATAATACGGCTGACGGCGTGACGGAGGGCTTTGGACGGGATGGTACCCCAATGAGTACAACCACCACCAACATTATTATAGCGTTCGATAACAGCAACGCTTTTACCCTGTTTCACCAATCCCATTGCTGCTCCTTCTCCACCGGGACCAGAACCAATGACAATGGCGTCAAAATGAATATGTTGCATATGAGGAAAGACCTGTTTTTACACAAAATTACAACGCTATATTAACATTGGTTGACTTAATAGCCCAATCGTCATAAGGATTTTATATCTCGTTTAGGGTGAATTGAACATAGTTTTGCCCGTTACGTTAATCTGGTGCAGGACCATGAAGCTTTTGGAAAATAAATAATTATCTAACGACCGAAGTGAATTAACTAAAGAGGGAATGCTCACCTTAATGCTTTTTTGACTACGTGTAGTCGCCTTTATCATCCTAATATCTAATAAGAAAATGCGCTGAGAAAATGACATTGATCATTATAAATGACATGATAAGCACATCATTACGGCAAACGCGTTAAAATTTGGTATATTTCCTAACATGTAGTTCAGATAAAGAGTCAGGATTCGTGTGAGTAACGTTATCGGCATCAGAGCGAAACAGAAAGAGAAAACTCGTCGTTCACTGATTGAAGCAGCTTTCAGCCAGTTGAGTGCCGAAAGGAGTTTCACCAGCCTTAGTTTGCGTGAAGTCGCCCGCGAAGCAGGTATTGCACCCACTTCATTTTATCGTCATTTCCGTGATGTGGATGAGCTTGGGCTGACGATGGTAGATGAAAGTGGTTTGATGTTACGTCAGTTAATGAGGCAAGCCCGGCAACGTATTGCTAAAGGTGGCAGTGTCATCCGCACATCTGTTTCAACTTTTATGGAATTTATCGGTAATAATCCAAATGCATTCCGATTATTATTACGTGAACGTTCAGGAACTTCTGCTGAATTTCGTGCCGCTGTCGCACGGGAAATCCAACATTTTATTGCTGAACTGGCAGACTATTTAGAGCAGGAAAGCTGTATGCCGAGGCATTTTACTGAAGTGCAGGCGGAGGCAATGGTAACAATAGTATTCAGTGCCGGTGCAGAAGCATTGGATATTGATTTGGAGAAAAGACAGCGTTTAGAAGAACGTTTAGTCTTGCAGCTACGGATGATTGCTAAAGGTGCATATTATTGGTATCGCAAAGAAATGAATCCACCGAACCCTAAACTTAAATAACTATGAAGGAGGAGAACGAAATGATGGAACAATATCGCCAGGATAAAAGTACATTGTTACTCGCTTTTATTGTCGGACTAGCAACGAATGGAACGTTTTCAGCAGTTTTTAGCTCAGTTGTTTCTTTTTCAGTTTTCCCATTGATAACACTGATTTTATCAATTTATTGTATCCATCAGCGCTATTTGAATTACTCAATGCCAGATGGGATGCCTAAGTTAGTTGTTGCTTGTTTCCTCTTAGGATTATTTAGTTACAGTGCGATTATCAGGGTTGAATACCCTGAAATTGGCTCTAATTTTCTACCTGCGGTAATAGGTACCGTACTGGTATTCTGGATTTACAGAAAGGTAAAAATTCGTAAAAACCAGGCAATTATAGAAAATAGTCATTAATTGATGAAAAACGCCGGCGAGATAACTATCCGCCGGCGTTTTTGTTTTATATGTTCGTTAAGTATCAGATTAATTTTTCCAGCAGTACGCCGCATTCCATATGGTATGTATAAGGAAACTGATCAAACAGAGCCAGATGGCTGATTTTATGCGTTTGGGTTAATGTTTCCAGATTGTGGCAAAGGGTTTCCGGGTTACAGGAAATATAAAGGATCCGTGGATATGTCTGGACCATTTCAAGTGTTTTTTCATCAAGGCCGCTACGTGGCGGATCGACAAAAATCGTTTCACATTGATAGCTTTTTAAATTGATTCCTTGAAGGCGATTAAATTCGCGTTCACCATTCATTGCTTGAGTGAATTCCTCCGCTGACATGCGGATAATTTGTACATTATCAATCCCGTTGGCTGCAATATTATATTGAGCGGCAGCAACGGATGGCTTGGCAATTTCTGTTGCCAATACTCGTTCAAAATTTTGAGCTAATGCCAGAGAAAAATTACCATTACCGCAATAAAGTTCAAGTAAATCACCTTTTGAATCCTTGGTAATATTAATTGCCCATTCAAGCATATGAATATTGACGCTAGCATTTGGTTGGGTGAAGCTGTTTTCTACCTGGCGATAAATCATTTCTCGGCCTGCAACAGGTAAAACCTCATCGATATAATCATGATCCAATGTGATTTTGGTTTTAGCAGCTCTGCCAATTAACTCAACGTCAAACCCTTTATTTTTTAATGCTTCACGCAGTTTTAATGCCTGTTGTGTCCATTCATCACTCAATTTTTTGTGATAAAGCAGAGAAACAAGGATTTTATTACTGCAAGTGGACAGATAATCAATTTGAAATAGTTTATGACGCAAGATCTGTTCAGATCTAATGGAGTCAATTAATTCTACCATCATTTTATTGATTAACTTACTAGCGACAGGGAATTGAACAAGACGAATACGCTGTTTCGTCTGTTGATCGAACATAATATGGTATAAATCATCCTGCTCATGCCAGATTCGAAACTCTGCTCGCATTCTGTAATGAGATTGCGGTGAGCGGAAAACCTCTGGCTCCGGGGGCTGGAAAAGCGCCATCATGTTTTTTAAGCGGCTGACCTTCTCCGTCAGTTGCTGCTCGTAGCTTTCCGTTGGCAGGGGATTTTGCATTATGTTTGTTCTCGTATATCTGTAGTAAGAAAAATTTTCGTGCGAAATTGTAGGGAAAGAGCAAAGGATGTCCAGTTTTCTTATTACTCATGCATAATCCTGTCTATGCTTACTATCATGAGTAAGTTGCACGCTTTATCGTAGCGTATCCTTCTGACAATAAATTGTGGGATGTTTTCTCATGATAAATAAAAATCGGTTTATATTATCCACTGTTCCAATTGTAGTGATTTTTAATTGGAATCAAGCCTCTGCTGCGGTGGAGTTGCAGGATTCATTGGTTGTGACGGCGAGTCGTTTTAAACAGCCAGTGTCAAGCATACTGGCCCCTTATACTATTGTAACAAGAGATGAAATTGATCGTTGGCAGCCAAATAGTGTAGCCGATATTTTACGTCGTCTACCCGGTGTTGATATTGCTCATCATGGTGGTATTGGACAATTAAGTTCTCTGTTTATTCGCGGAACTCATCCTCGTCATGTATTGGTGTTGATGGATGGAATACGTTTGAATCAAGCGGGTATCAGTGGCTCCTCTGATTTAAGCCAGATACCTGTATCATTGGTTCAGAAAATTGAGTATATCCGTGGACCACGTTCCGCTGTTTATGGTTCTGATGCTATTGGTGGTGTTATCAATATCATCACTACCAGAGAGAAACTAGGAACTTACCTTAATGTAGGTATCGGCTCACATGGCTATCAGACTTATGATGGCGCAACTCAGCAAAAGTTAGCTGAAAATACAGTCCTGACAGCAGCAGCTAACTATACCTATACTAAAGGGTACGATGTTGTTGCTGATGGTAATACTGGTGGCTTTAAACAGCCTGACCGTGACGGTTTTATGAGCAAAATGCTCTGGTTGGGAGTCGATCAAAAATTTAATGAGCAAGTCAGTGGGTTTATTCGAGCTTATGGCTATAACAATAGAACATCTTATGATGCGGATATTAATTGGAGTTATCCATATGCTAGACCGGATACCCGTGAACTTTATAGCCGCCACTATGATACGGGGATCAGATTTAACCGTGGGATCTACTCGTCCCAATTAATTGCAAGTTATAATCATATAAAAGACTATAACTTTGACCCTAAATATGGGCGCTATGACAAGGCTGCTAGCCTTAATGATTCTGAACAATATAACCTGCAATGGGGAAATACGTTTCAACTATATCAGGGTATGGTCAGTACAGGTGTGGATTTCCAAAGACAATCGATAGAAGCTGGAACCAGTTATATTCCGAAGAGTGAAACGGTACGTAATACAGGAATGTATCTGACAGCACAGCAACAACTAAAAGATTTTATTTTAGAAGGCGCAATTCGTTCAGATAAACATTCAGAAGCTGGTTGGAATACCACATGGCAAGCCAGTTTAGGTTGGGAGTTTATTAAAGATTATCGTCTGATCGCTTCTTATGGTACGGCATTTAAGGCTCCAACGCTGAGCCAGATGTATGGTTTCGGTGGTAATCATGATTTGAAACCGGAAGAAAGTAAACAATGGGAAGGTGGTATTGAAGGCGTAACAGGCCAGCTAAATTGGCGTCTGACTGTATATCGCAATGAGATTGAGCAATTGATCGATTATGCAAATAGCCGTTACTACAATATTGGTAAGGCAAAAATTAAAGGTGTTGAGTGGACTGGTTCAATGGATACAGGCATATTTCAGCATCAATTGACGGTACAATATATCGACCCTCGTAATAGTGAAACTAATGAAATTTTAGTTCGTCGGGCGAAGCAGCAAGTCAAATATCAACTTGACTGGCAGCTATATGATTTTGATTGGGGGTTAACTTATCAATATCTAGGGCGGCGTTATGACAACGATTTCAGTACATTTACGGCTAAGCGTGTAAAATTAGGTGGCGTCAGCTTTTGGGACTTAACGGTTTCATATCCAGTCACTTCTTATCTGACAATCCGTGCTAGAATAGCCAACCTGCTTGATAAAGATTACGAGACAGTTTATGGCTATCGCATTCCAGGACGCGAATACTATCTCACTGGGAGCTATAACTTCTGATTTAAATAAAGTCGCACGTCCGACAGTTTTAGTGTTTGATTCTGGGGTAGGCGGCTTATCTATTTACCAAGAGATCCGGCAATTATTGCCAGAGCTCCACTATATATATGTTTTTGATAACGAAGCATTCCCTTATGGTGAAAAATCGGAAGAATTTATTGTTGAACGAGTTGTTCAAATTGTTGCGGCTGTTCAGCAAAAACATCCTCTGGCAATAGTGGTTATTGCATGTAACACGGCAAGTACAGTCAGTTTGCCTGCTCTGCGTGAGCGGTTCAGCTTTCCGGTCGTTGGTGTGGTTCCAGCGATAAAACCCGCAGCAAAGTTAACTCGTAATGGTGTCGTTGGATTATTGGCGACTAGAGCAACAGTTAATCGTTCCTATACAAAAGAACTTATCGAAAAGTTTGCTATAGGTTGCAAGATTGAATCTATAGGCTCTGCTGAATTAGTAGAATTAGCTGAAGCTAAATTGCATGGTGGGAAGGTTTCTTCCGACATTTTAAAAAAGATACTGAAACCGTGGCTCGGAATGAAAGAACCACCCGACACAGTAGTATTGGGTTGTACTCATTTTCCTCTATTAGCAGAAGAATTAGTTCAGATACTCCCTGATGGCACACACTTAATTGATTCTGGTGCCGCTATTGCCCGAAGAACGGCTTGGTTAGTTAAACATCAGAATAATCTTGTTTGTACTTCAGCAGATAGTCTTGCTTATTGTATGAAAGTAAATACTGATACTGACGCATTAATCCCCGTTTTGCAGGAATATGGATTCTCAAAACTGGAAAAATTGATAACTTAAGCAAAATTTGATGGAATAATCATCGGTCGTTAACTTTTTTCAAAATAATTATTGCCAGCGTCAAAGAACTCCCTATAATGCGCCACCACTGACCGACACAACGCTGATAAACATTGTGAGGTCGGGCAGAGAGAAAGCGAATAAGCGCTTGACTCTGCGGGCGAACAGCGTAGTATACGCAGCCCGGCTGAGCGAGAATATGAAATTTTAATTCAGCCTGCTCTTTAACAATTAATCAGACAATCTGTGTGGGCACTCACAAGACCGTATCGCAAAAAAATACGTTTTAAAGTCTTGAAGAGTGAACAACAGTTAATTCATTACGAAATAATTAGTC
>NZ_RCWD01000055.1:0-25513 GCF_018448965.1 Photorhabdus hainanensis
GACTAATTAGTTCGTAATGAATTAACTGTTGTTCACTCTTCAAGACTTTAAAACGTATTTTTTTGTGATACGGTCTTGTGAGTGCCCACACAGATTGTCTGATTAATTGTTAAAGAGCAGGCTGAATCAAAAAATCACATTCTCGCTCAGCCGGGCTGCATATATTACGCTTTTCGCCCGCAGAGTCAAGCGCTTATTCGCTTTTCTCTGCCTGACCTCACAATGTTTATCAGCGTTGTGTCGGTCAGTGGTGGCGCATTATAGGGAGCTCAGATTTTTATACAATACTTTTTTTCACATTTATCACCAACAGGCGAATTCTTGTTCTTTATGAGCAACATTCAAACCGATATAGTCCAATTCAATAAGTTTCTTTCATTGCATACTGGTATTTTCCTCACTAAAATCTTATTTAAAGTAAATCTCCATTTTCTCATCAGAGGTATACATGTCCGAAACGTTACGCAGTTACCTTGATACTCAACCGGAAGTTGGTCAGAACGTTATGCTAGATTCGTCTAGTGTAATCATTGGTGATGTTAGACTTGCTGATGATGTCAGTATATGGCCTTTAGTTGTCATTCGTGGGGACGTTAATTATGTATCTATTGGTGCACGTACTAACATTCAAGATGGTTCTATATTACATGTGACACACAAAACAACAGACAATCCTCATGGTTTCCCTTTAATTGTGGGAGATGATGTCACTATCGGGCATAAAGTTATACTTCATGGCTGCACTATCGGTAATCAAGTACTCATCGGTATGGGCTCCATCCTACTTGATGGTTCAGTGATTGAAGATAACGTTATTGTTGGCGCAGGCAGCCTAGTAGCCCCAGGCAAAGTGTTAGAAAGTGGGTACCTTTATATTGGTAGCCCTGCCCGTCAAGTCAGAAAACTAAAACCTGAAGAATTAAAAGGACTATGTTATTCAGCAAGCCACTACGTTAGCTTGAAAAACAACTATTTGCAGGAAGGTAATATGTAACGTCCCAAGCGATCATCATCCTCGTTATTAATTACTAATTCGAATTCCTCTTCTATATCCCAACGATTTTGCCGGAAAAGACTTAGTGGATGATGATCTTCCGTTCCATAACGGCATAAAAGATCCTCAGCGCTTATAACGCATTGAACCAGTAATCCATTTACCAATGCGGGAAAAATGACTATCTGTTCTTGTTCGTTCCACTCTTCTCTCTCAGGAAATTGGATAGATTGATTCACGAATGTAACTCCTGTTCCAATGTTAGCAATACAGGCGCAATTTCAGGCAACACGCCATGCCATAATTTAAATGAATGAGCGGCTTGCCCTACTAACATCCCTAGTCCATCCGCATAACGAGAAACACCACGCTTCTTAGCAAAGGAAATAAAGGGCGTCAAATTAGCTTGGTAAAACATGTCATAACAGACACAATTTTCATTAAATATGAATGGAGATATAGAAGGAATCTCACCATTAATACCAGACGCAGTAGCATTGATAATGAGCTCAAACTCAGGATTATTAAGTGTTTTCATCTCAACAGACCGAATATTACCTATTGATGAAAAATCATTAGCAACCTGTGTAGCGCGACTAAACGTGCGGTTTGTTATTGTAATTTCACAACCAAATTCTAATAATGGAAATAAAACACCTCTGGCAGCACCACCAGCGCCAATGATCAAAATATGTTGTCCTTGAGTAATAAATCCAAGTCGTATCAAATCGGTTAATAACCCTATACCATCCGTGTTATCACCAATTAATTGATTATTATCCAGTAATTTCAAAGTATTAACTGCACCACTAAGTCTTGCTCGTTCAGTCAACTCATTTGCCCGAATAAATGCCTGCTCTTTAAATGGCACAGTAATATTGGCTCCTATACCTCCCTGTTTAAGAAATACATCCAATGCCTCTTCGAATTTACTTATCGGCACTAGAATTTTCCCGTAACGATGCTCAATACCTGTTTGCCCAGCGAATAACTGATGGATACGCGGAGATTTACTGTGTGCAACAGGATTACCAAAGACGGCAAATTGATCCATATTTATTCTTCTCCTATCCTTGACGATAAAGTTCACCAGTTAAAGCATCCCGAATTTCTGAAGGATTTTTCCGACCGCCAACACATCCATTTAATATAGGAAGCTTATCTCCAAACTGTTGTCTAACTTCTTCTGCTGTTCTGCATGGTTCAAGACCATTCAAATTTGCACTTGTCGACACCAACGGTTTACCATAAAAAGTACATAACTGTTTCACCAAAGGATGATCACTAACTCTGACAGCCAAGGTAGTAAATTGCCCAGTCAACCATTTAGATGTACTGAATTTGGCAGGGATTACCCAAGTTACAGGTCCTGGCCAACAAGCAAACATAACTTCTTTTTGTGCTTCTGTTAAAAGTTTATCATCAAGATATGGCTGTAATTGTTCATAATTATCTGCGATAAGAATCAACCCTTTCTGCCAAGGACGTTTCTTTAATATCAGCAGTTCATTTACCGCTTTTTCACTATCAGGATCACATCCAAGTCCAAAAACAGCTTCAGTCGGATAGGAAATCACTTTTTCTGCTTTTAATGCAGTTAATACATTCTCAAATGCAGATAATGCTTCATTGCTCATTTTATTACTCTACTTAATTGCTTAATTTACTTGCTGTTTTCCACACAATTTACTGGCACAAAATGATTTTATACCTTGTGATGTACGTTTTTCCACCAGTAATGGATAAGAACAAAACATACATTTACCCTCAATTGGCTTATTATTTAATACAAACTGGCAATTAGGGTAACGGTTACACGAATGGAAAATTTTTCCGAAACGTGATTTCCTTTGGAGTAGTTGTCCTTGTTTACATTGCGGACAAGATATTAACGTCTCATCCGGCTTATCAATTAGCTCTGCATGTTCGCATTCGGGATAACGACTACAACCAATGAACATTCCATAACGTCCTTGACACAAAATCAAATTGGCTCCACACGCCGGACATAGCTGCCCTTCAAGTTCTTTTACCACATGACCATCACTTTGCCCTTTTAATGGACGAATATATTGACATGATGGATAACCAGAACATCCAAGAAATGGGCTATGGATACCATTACGTATAACCAATACAGAACCACATTCAGGGCAATATTCAGTTTCATTAGTAGAGAAAGGAACCATTTTTGCCATACTATTTTCACTCAAAAAATTATTCTCATATGACGTTGAACAGGACAGGACTCTGGAAATTCAGTTAATTTAACTCACGCGTACATAACCACCAGCAACCACAGCCACCTTACCCAGTAGTTCCAGCTCAAGGAGCTTTGTCATTACCTCAGTTATAGGTAATGAAGAACGCTGAGCAATAATATCAACAGGCGTTATTTCAGCTCCTACGTTAACTAGCACATCCGTAAATGGCAACTCAGTTTGCTCAAACTGCGGTTTTACTTCTTCCTTCGTTCTTTCCATATTCAACCATTGTAGTGAACTGTAAACATGTTCCACAATATCCATTGCATTTGTAGATAAATATGCGCCTTGTTTTATTAACCAGTGATTCCCTTCGCTCACTGAATTTCCCAAAAGCCCTGGTAATGCAAATACATCCCTTCCTTGTTCAAGAGCACAACGAGCAGTAATTAACGAACCACTATTTTGACCTGCTTCTACAACAATCACTGCTGAGCTTAATCCACTGATTATCCGATTTCTTTTAGGAAAATTTTTTGCACGTGGCGGCGTATCCGGAAAAAATTCAGAAACAAGAGCACCATTCTCCTCAATTTGCTTTGCTAATGATCCGTGTCTATGAGGATAAATCTGCCCAAGCCCACTACCTAATACAGCTACTGTTTCGCCTCCACTATCCAATGCAGCTCGGTGACAAATACCATCAATACCAATAGCTAAACCACTAGTAATAACTAACTCATATCCAACCAGTTCACTTGCAAAAATTCTTCCCCATTTCTCACCATAATAGCTTGCTGTCCTACTCCCTACCATCGCCACCTGCTTCTTCAAAAGGATATCTGGTTTTCCTGACACAAAAAGCACAAGCGGAGGGGTATGTATCTGCTTTAATAGAGGTGGATACGAAGGATGAGAATATGTCAATAAATGGTGCTCTGGTTGTTCCAGCCACTTAAGGCATGAAGCGAGTAAGGTTTTATTTACTTTAGTAAATTGCAGAGATTGTGCTGACGATAATCCACTATCTTTCAGCACAGTGAGGTAACGATTCCCGGAATGTAATAATTTTTCTGCAACATTTGCTGCTCTCTCTGTTGCCAGATGAGAAACCATCTTCATTCGCAACCATACTTCCATAGCTTCCATGTTGTCATCCTGGCTAAGATTGACTGACAAAACTAAACTGCTCAATTAGCAATCGATACTGTCAATCTAAACGGGAAATGTCTAGAATAGACATAGAATACCATTAACATTTTGGACGCAGATCTAAACATATATGTCAGTATTACAAGTATTACATTACCCAGACGAGCGGCTTCGCACTATTGCAACGCCTGTTGAAGCAGTTGATTCAGAGATTCGACGTATCATTAATGATATGTTTGAAACTATGTACGCAGAAGAAGGTATTGGTTTGGCAGCAACACAGGTTGATATTCATCAGCGTATTGTTGTTATTGACGTATCAGAAACGCGTAATGAACGTCTTGTTCTGATTAACCCAGAATTACTGGAAAAAAGTGGTGAAACAGGGATCGAAGAGGGCTGTTTGTCTATCCCTGAACAACGAGCGCTAGTGCCACGAGCCGAAAAAGTCAAAATCAAAGCCCTAGATTACAATGGCCAACCATTTGAATTACAAGCTGATGGCTTACTAGCAATTTGTATTCAGCACGAGATGGACCATTTAATTGGTAAACTTTTTGTGGATTATTTATCTCCACTGAAACGCCAACGTATACGCCAGAAAGTAGAAAAACTGGATAAACAAAAAGCCCGAACCAAGTAAATTACATTAATACAGGAAATAAACGTGTCTGATTCTTTACGTATTGTTTTTGCCGGAACACCTGATTTTGCAGCACGCCATTTAGAGGCTTTGTTAATGTCTCAGCATGAGGTGGTTGGTGTTCTAACTCGACCAGACAAACCGGCAGGAAGAGGTAAAAAATTAACACCCAGTCCTGTAAAGGTACTGGCAGAGGAACATAACATCACCGTTTTTCAGCCAGCTACTTTACGCTCAGAAGAAAATCAACAATGGATTCTAAAACAACAGCCTGATGTTCTCATAGTTGTTGCCTATGGATTGATCCTTCCTAAGACTGTTTTAAATATTCCAAGATTAGGTTGCCTAAACGTACATGGCTCCCTATTACCACGCTGGCGAGGTGCAGCACCCATTCAACGCTCGCTCTGGGCCGGTGATACAGAAACAGGCGTAACGATCATGCAAATGGATGTAGGTCTTGATACTGGCGACATGCTATATAAAGCAAGCAGCCCTATTACACCTGAGGATACCAGTGCCAGTTTATACGAAAAATTGGCCAACATTGGCCCAGATGCGTTACTCAAAACATTATCGTTAATAACATCGGGTAAAAATCAACCTGAAATTCAAAACGAAAATTTAGTTACCTACGCTGAAAAACTAAGCAAAGAAGAAGCCCGTATAGATTGGAAACTATCTGCAACCCACCTCGAACGCTGTATTCGTGCATTTAATCCTTGGCCCATGAGCTTTTTCGAGATGGAAGGGCAACCTGTTAAAGTTTGGAAAGCAGAAGCCATTGGAGAACAAACTTCTGCAGAACCAGGAACTGTATTAAAAGCAGACAAAAAAGGTATTTATATTGCCACTGCTGATGGAATTCTGAACATTACTCAATTACAGCCTGCTGGTAAAAAAGCAATGTCAGCAGCAAATCTACTTAACTCTAAACGTGAATGGTTTACACCAGGCAATAAAATCAATTAAATACTATTTTATGCTGTAAGCATTCTCACCAATTTTCTCTTAATGCTGGCTTTTGTCAGCTTTTTTAACTATGAAAAACACATATAATCTGCGAAGTGTTGCCGCAAAAGCAATCAATCAAGTTCTGGACCAAGGACAGTCTCTGAGTACAGTCTTACCCAAACTGCAACAAAATATAACCGATAAAGATAAACCCTTGTTACAGGAATTATCTTTCGGAGTATTACGCGTATTACCACAACTAGAGTGGATAATAAGTCAACTAATGGCAAAACCATTAAAAGGTAAACAACGTATTCTTCATTACCTGCTTATGGTTGGAATATACCAACTTACCTATACTCGCATCCCAGCCCATGCAGCACTTGCTGAAACAGTAAATGGGGCCGTAACGCTGAAGTATCCTCAATTAAAAGGGCTAATTAACGGCGTTCTTCGCCAATTTCAGAGACAACAACTACAGTTAATGGAATGTGTACAAAATAATCCCAGCCATCACTTACACCCAGTATGGCTATTAACTCGAATCCAAAAAGCCTATCCACAACAATGGCAACAATTTATTGATGCTAATAATAAAAAACCACCTATGTGGTTACGAGTTAATCGTATATACCATAGTCGGGATGAATATCTCGCTCTTCTTCATAGATCGGGAATTGATGCGGAACCAACGCCAGAATCACCTTATGCTATCCGCATAATTTCCCCTTGTCCTGTAACAATATTACCTGGATTTGACAAAGGTTGGGTCACTGTCCAAGATGTATCCGCACAAGAGTGTGTCGAGTTACTAAAACCCACAAATGGAGAGAAAATTCTCGATCTTTGTGCAGCACCTGGAGGGAAAACAACACATATCCTCGAAGTAGCACCAGAATCTCAAGTATTAGCGGTGGATATTGATGAGCAAAGAATCAAACGAGTAAAAGAAAATCTCCAACGCCTTAATTGCCACGCTACAGTAAAAACCGGTGACGGGCGCCACCCTGAACAATGGGCAGAAAATCAGCAATTCGACCGCATTCTTTTAGATGCCCCGTGTTCAGCAACAGGAGTAATCCGTCGCCATCCTGATATCAAATGGTTACGCCGCGAAGAAGATATTACTCAATTAGTTCAATTACAATCTGAAATTCTTGATGCAATCTGGCCATACTTAAAGAAAGGCGGAACACTAGTATATGCAACCTGTTCTATTCTACCAGATGAAAATAGCCAGCAAATCAGCTCGTTTTTAAAACGCCACCCAGATGCAAAACTAGCGGGAGCAGAAACAAATGATTTTCCGGGAAAACAAATAATACCTGAGTCAAATGGTGGCGATGGTTTCTTTTACGCTCGATTAATTAAACAGTAATATATCTTTGCAATTCATAAAGATAATTATTTGTTTTCAATAAATTAGAGAATACTATGAAAATAATTATTCTTGGCGCGGGTCAAGTTGGCGGTACATTAGCTGAAAATCTGGTAGGTGAGAATAATGATATCACTATAGTCGATACTGATCCTAACCGTTTACACCAACTACAAGATAAATTCGATCTCAGAGTAGTCAATGGTCATGGCTCTTACCCTAGGGTATTAAGAGAAGCTGGTGCTGAAGATGCTGATATGTTAGTTGCTGTAACTAATTCTGACGAAACTAACATGATTGCATGCCAAATTGCTTATTCCTTATTCAACACACCAAATAAAGTTGCGCGAATACGCGCAGCAGAATATATCCGCGAAGCAGATAAACTTTTTCTCCCTAATGATATTCCTATTGACTATCTTATTTCACCAGAACAACTTGTCATAGATTATATTTACAAATTAATTCAATATCCTGGCGCCTTACAAGTTGTTAACTTTGCCGAAGGCCGAGTAAGTATTGTTGCAGTAAAAGCTTATTATGGAGGCTCACTTGTAGGAAATGCACTTTCCTCACTTCGTGAGCACATGCCACACATCAATACCAGAGTTGCTGCAATATTCCGTCAGGATCGACCAATAAGACCACAAGGTTCCACAATTATTGAAGCCGGTGACGAAGTTTTCTTTGTAGCTGCATCACAACATATTCGTGCTGTAATGAGTGAGCTTCAACGTTTAGAAAAGCCCTACAAGCGTATTATGATCGTAGGTGGTGGTAATGTGGGTGCCGGCCTTGCACTACGTCTCGAAAAAGATTATAGGGTTAAATTAATCGAGCGAAATCAACAAAGAGCTACAGAACTAGCTGAATTATTGCATGACACCATTGTTTTCTATGGCGATGCCTCCGATCAAGAGTTATTAGCTGAAGAACATGTAGAACAAGTAGATGTATTTATTGCTCTAACCAACGATGACGAGGCAAATATTATGTCCGCAATGCTTGCCAAACGCATGGGGGCAAAAAAAGCCATGGTTCTCATCCAACGTAGTGCATATGTCGATTTAGTTCAAGGTGGTGTCATTGATATTGCAATCTCTCCACAACAAGCGACAATATCCGCTCTACTAGGTCATGTTCGCAAAGCGGATATCGTAAGTGTTTCCTCACTGCGTCGTGGAGTGGCCGAAGCTATCGAAGCGATTGCTCATGGAGATGAAAACACATCAAAGGTTGTTGGTCGAGCTGTAGGTGATATTAAATTACCACCAGGCACTACAATTGGTGCAATAGCCCGCGGAGAGGAAGTCATTATTGCTAATGATTACAGCGTGATCGAACAAGGAGATCATGTAATTATGTTTATTACAGATAAGAAATTTGTCCCCGAAGTAGAGAAATTATTCCAGCCGAGCCCTTTTTTCCTTTAAAAACCAAAGAAATAGTTACGTACCAGTTATATAATTCGAGCACAATAACTGATACAACTTGATATATTTTAATTAGAAGAATGTGATGAAATTTTTAAATCATTTTACGGATTTACTATGAAAAGTAATTTTGCCAATTTAGCTGCTAACGTCAGCGTCGATATGATTATAAAAGAACACCGTACCGTCATTCACTATTTTATGCACAATGAAACCAATAAACAGATCATTTAGTAAAAAGAAATTAAAGATATACCAGATACTCTAAGTTACTGAAACAAAATAACTATTAGAAATTCGTAGGTTACTGAAAAGTAGGAGATGGATCTATTAAACTAAAAGACCAGTAGTAAAGAATCTAATAACCCCTTACCACTGGTCTCCCAGTTACTTTTACTTGCTTTACTATGTTTTTCTTTCCTCTGGTAACTTCCCTTCCCCTTTTTATTTTTTTCAACTCGCTGTTTAAATAGTGGATCACGTAATAAAGCTTCTAGAGCATTATCCTTTATTACACCTTTTTTATGGTGATATGTAGTCATCATATGCCTCTATACATATTAATTTATCTGAAAACACAGCAATTGTACTATCTGGATTTTCAATAATAAAGAAAAATTACTTATTTCTTATTTAAAGCACCTTGTTCTAACGTTTCAAGAATAGAACAATAAGTACTTATATGAGAACTACCGCAGCAAGCATCACTTAACATCTTAAGTGAATCACGCATTTTTCGCATTTCAAGAAGCTTTTCCTCCACTTCTATTAACCTAGAATCTACAATTTGCTTCGACTCTTCACAAGTATGATGGGCTGGATCTACACGGATAGACAATAATTCTGTAATAGCCTCCAATGTAAACCCTAATTGCTTAGCATAGCGTATAAACCGAAGGCGCTGTAGATCTTGCTCTGTATAAAGTCTATATCCTCCTTCTGTACGGTTCTGATGTTCCATCATTCCTTGTTTTTCATAGAAACGCACAGTATCAGGAGTTACATTCGCTAATTTAGCCAGCTGGCCAATACGATACATCTTTATATCTCCTACAATAGATCACATTGCTTGAGATATCAGCATAGCAGGATGAAAAGAAATAAGTTAGAGATTCATTATGTACAAACGTAAAAAAACCGGGATAAACCCGGTTCTTTTATATGCCCCTACAGATTACTCCGCAGTCGCAACTTCTGTTTGAAGCTCAGCGGCACGGTCAACAAGCTCGATGTATGCCATCGGAGCATTGTCACCAGCACGGAAGCCACACTTAAGAATACGAGTGTAACCACCTGCGCGGCTCGCAAAACGCGGGCCCAGCTCATTAAACAGTTTTGCCACGATTTCGTTATCACGAGTACGGGCGAATGCCAGACGACGATTAGCTACGCTGTCGATCTTGGCAAGAGTAATCAGCGGCTCAACGACGCGACGCAGTTCTTTCGCTTTAGGCAGAGTCGTCTTGATGATTTCATGACGAACCAAAGAACCTGCCATGTTGCGGAACATAGCTTGGCGATGGCTGCTGTTGCGGTTCAATTGACGACCACTCTTACGATGGCGCATGACCTTATCCTTCTCAGTAAAACCTTAACCTGTGATCTAGTTATTCATCAGCAATACTTGCTGGCGGCCAGTTTTCCAAGCGCATGCCCAGAGATAAGCCACGTGAAGCCAGTACGTCTTTGATCTCTGTAAGAGATTTTTTACCCAGGTTAGGTGTCTTAAGTAACTCAACCTCGGTACGCTGTACCAAATCACCGATGTAGTGGATAGCTTCTGCCTTAAGACAGTTAGCAGAGCGGACAGTCAATTCCAGATCGTCAACAGGGCGCAGCAGGATCGGATCAAACTCTGGCTTCTCTTCTTTTACTTCTGGCTGACGTACATCACGTAAATCAACAAAAGCTTCTAGCTGTTCAGCCAAAATAGTAGCTGCACGGCGAATCGCCTCTTCAGGATCGATTGTACCGTTAGTTTCCATCTCGATAACCAACTTGTCCAAATCGGTACGTTGTTCTACACGCGCTGCTTCAACATTGTAGGCAATACGCTCTACTGGGCTATAACAAGCGTCTACTAACAAACGACCAATAGGGCGCTCATCTTCTTCCGAATGAATCCGGGCAGAAGCCGGCACATAACCTCGACCACGCTGAACTTTAATGCGCATGCTTATAGAAGCAGTTTCGTCAGTCAGGTGGCAGATTACATGCTGCGGCTTGACGATTTCGACATCTCCGTCGTGGATAATGTCGGCTGCAGTCACAGGGCCAATGCCAGACTTATTCAAGGTAAGAATAACTTCATCTTTTCCCTGAACTCTTACCGCCAGCCCTTTCAGGTTGAGGAGAATCTCCAGGATATCTTCCTGTACACCTTCTTTGGTGCTGTACTCATGCAGTACACCATCAATCTCAACCTCAGTCACCGCACAACCCGGCATAGACGAAAGCAGAATACGGCGCAGTGCGTTACCTAGAGTATGGCCAAAGCCACGCTCTAATGGCTCAAGGGTCACCTTGGCGTGCGTCGAACTGACTTGCTCGATATCAACCAGGCGCGGTTTTAGAAACTCTGTCACAGAACCCTGCATTGTGTCCTCTCTTTGGTGCTAAGCTTTACTTAGAGTAAAGCTCGACGATCAGGTGTTCGTTGATGTCAGCAGACAGATCAGCACGTTCTGGAATACGTTTGAACACACCTTCCATCTTCACAGCATCAACCTCCAACCAAGTTGGTTTCTCACGCTGCTCAGCCAGCTCTAAAGCCGCCTTGATACGAGACTGCTTTTTCGATTTTTCGCGAACGCTGACTACGTCATTCGGGGATACCTGATAAGAAGCGATGTTAACAACGCGGCCATTTACCATGATAGCCTTATGGCTTACCATTTGGCGTGACTCAGCGCGAGTCGCCCCGAAACCCATACGGTAAACAACGTTGTCCAGACGACCTTCCAGCAAACTCAGCAGGTTCTCACCTGTGTTGCCTTTCAGACGAGTTGCTTCTTTATAGTAGTTACGGAATTGACGTTCCAGAACACCGTAAATACGACGAACTTTTTGTTTTTCACGTAACTGCACACCGTAGTCAGACAGACGCGGTTTACGTGCGCCATGCTGCCCAGGTGCCTGTTCTAATTTACACTTGGTGTCAATCGCGCGAACGCCAGACTTCAGGAATAGATCTGTACCCTCGCGACGGCTCAGCTTGAGCTTAGGACCCAAATATCTTGCCATTTTCTTTCTCCAATCGAACCTAAAAAGTAAACGCTATTAAACGCGACGTTTTTTAGGTGGACGACAACCGTTATGAGGGATCGGAGTCACATCAGTAATGTTAGTAATGCGGAAACCTGCCGCATTTAACGCTCGAATAGTTGACTCGCGGCCAGGACCAGGTCCCTTAACCATAACTTCCAGGTTCTTGATTCCGTATTCTTTCACTGCTTCGGCGCAACGCTCTGCTGCAACCTGAGCGGCAAACGGAGTAGATTTACGAGAACCACGGAAACCGGAACCACCGGCAGTTGCCCAACCCAGAGCGTTACCCTGACGGTCAGTAATGGTCACGATTGTGTTGTTGAAAGAAGCATGGATATGAGCCACACCATCAGAGACTTGCTTTCTTACACGCTTACGTGCACGAATAGGTGCTTTTGCCATTATACAATACCCCGATTATTTCTTGATCGGCTTACGTGGACCCTTACGGGTACGTGCATTGGTCTTAGTACGCTGGCCGCGAACAGGTAGACCACGACGGTGACGTAAACCACGATAAGTACCAAGATCCATCAGACGTTTGATGCTCAGGGTTACTTCACGACGCAAATCGCCTTCTACAACGTATTTAGCAACTTCGTCACGCAGCTTATCAATTTGCTCTTCAGACAGCTCACTGATCTTAACATGTTCAGCAATACCCGCCGCAGCGCAAATAGCTTGGGAGCGAGTTTTACCAATTCCGTAAATCGATGTTAAAGCGATCACGGTATGCTTCTGATCAGGAATGTTAATGCCTGCTATACGGGCCACTATGCACTCCTAAGTTATTTATTTACCGCAACACCATTCTGAAAAGCCCGTTTTCAGGATACTCAAACAGTGTTGCTGTGACATAAAAAAGATTGGCTGGCTAATTTAGCCAGCTCAAACCGACTTTGCAAGAAAAATATGCTATTTTATTAGCCTTGGCGTTGTTTATGCTTAGGCTCTGCACTACAAATCACACGAACGACACCGTTACGCTTAACGATTTTGCAGTTGCGACATAATTTCTTGACGGAAGCACGAACTTTCATTTTTACTCTCCGTAACTTCTCAAGCAAACCAATTAACGGTTATAACCTTTAAGATTTGCCTTCTTCAATGCAGACTCATACTGACTTGACATCATCAGAGTTTGCACTTGAGCCATAAAGTCCATGATGACTACAACTACGATAAGTAGCGAAGTACCGCCAAAATAAAATGGCACCTTCATCGCATCACGCATGAACTCCGGGATTAAGCAGATAAAAGTGATATACATCGCACCAACTAAAGTTAGGCGCGTCATTACTTTATCAATGTACTTGGCTGTTTGCTCTCCCGGACGAATTCCTGGTACAAATGCACCGGACTTCTTCAGGTTATCTGCTGTTTCTCTCGGGTTGAAAACCAACGCGGTATAGAAAAAACAGAAGAAGATGATTGCAGACGCGTAGAGTAACACATAAAGAGGTTGCCCAGGCTGCAAGTACATTGAAATAGTAGTCAGCCAGTTCCAACCAGTTCCTCCCCCGAACCAAGAAGCTATGGTACCAGGGAACAGAATAATGCTGGAAGCAAAAATTGCAGGGATAACCCCAGCCATGTTCACTTTCAACGGTAAATGTGTGCTCTGTGCAGCATAAACTCGGCGACCTTGTTGACGTTTCGCATAGTTAACAACGATACGTCGTTGGCCACGCTCCATGAAAACAACGAAGAAAGTTACTGCAAACACTAACACTGCAACCAACAGCAACAGGAGGAAGTGCAGATCGCCTTGCCGAGCTTGCTCGATGGTATGGCCAATGGCCGGCGGCAAACCCGCAACAATACCAGCAAAGATTATGATAGAGATACCGTTTCCAATACCACGCTCAGTAATCTGCTCACCCAACCACATTAGGAACATAGTCCCAGTAACCAGGCTCACAACAGCCGTGAAGTAGAAAGCAAATCCTGGATTGATCACCAGTCCTTGCATTCCTGGCATATTTGGCAAACCAGTAGCAATACCGATTGACTGGAATATAGCCAGCACTAAAGTACCATAGCGAGTATACTGGCTAATCTTACGACGACCAGCTTCCCCTTCCTTCTTAATCTCCGCCAACGTTGGATGAACCACCGTCAACAACTGAATAATAATAGACGCAGAAATATACGGCATTATCCCCAGTGCAAAGATAGAAGCACGACTTAAAGCACCACCAGAGAACATATTAAACATTTCAATGATGGTGCCCCTTTGCTGTTCGAGCAATTTGGCAAGCACAGTGGCATCAATACCAGGGATAGGAATAAAAGAACCAATGCGGAAAACAATTAACGCGCCAATAACAAACAACAGCCTACGTTTCAGCTCGCCTAGTCCACCTTTAGCACTTTGAAAATCTAATCCTGGTTGTTTAGCCATCTGTTACTTATTCCTCAATTTTACCGCCAGCAGCTTCAATTGCAGCACGAGCGCCTTTAGTAACACGAAGGCCACGCACAGTTACTACACGATTGATTTCACCAGAAAGAATAACTTTCGCGAATTCAATTTGAGTGCCAACAATATTAGCGGCTTTCAATGCGTTCAGATCAATAATATCGCCTTCAACGGCAGCAAAATCAGATAAACGAACTTCTGCTGTAACCATCGCCTTACGTGAAGTAAAACCAAATTTTGGCAAACGACGGTACAAAGGCATCTGACCACCTTCAAAACCACGGCGTACGCCACCGCCAGAACGAGACTTCTGGCCTTTGTGACCACGGCCACCGGTTTTACCCAAGCCAGAACCAATACCACGACCTACACGTTTAGGCGCATGCTTGGAACCTTCAGCTGGAGACAGAGTATTTAAGCGCATCTGCTACTCCTCAACTTTAACCATATAGGAAACCAAGTTGATCATACCACGTATAGCAGGAGTGTCTTCGCGCTCTACTGTATGACCGATACGGCGCAGACCTAAACCAACCAAAGTTGCCTTATGCTTAGGCAGACGGCCGATTGAACTGCGAATCTGTGTTATTTTAATAGTCTTAGCCATGGTCATTACCCCAGAATTTCTTCGACGGATTTACCACGCTTAGCGGCGACCATTTCTGGAGACTTCATGCTGTCTAAAGCATCCAGAGTTGCACGAACCACATTAATAGGGTTAGTGGAACCATAGGTTTTAGCCAGTACGTTATGAACACCAGCCACTTCCAAAACAGCACGCATAGCACCGCCTGCGATGATACCAGTACCTTCGTGAGCAGGCTGCATGAACACACGGGAACCAGTGTGTGCACCTTTTACTGGGTGATACAAAGTGCCGCTGTTCAGTGCGACGGTTTTCATATTGCGACGGGCTTTTTCCATCGCTTTCTGGATTGCTGCCGGAACTTCGCGTGCTTTGCCGTAGCCAAAACCAACGCGACCATTACCATCACCTACAACAGTTAGTGCGGTAAAGCTGAAAATCCGGCCACCTTTTACGGTTTTAGATACGCGATTTACCGCAATCAGCTTTTCCTGCAGTTCGCCAGCTTGTTTTTCGATGTGAGCCATCTTACACCTCTACCTTAGAACTGAAGGCCAGCTTCACGGGCAGCATCTGCCAGTGCCTGGACTCGACCATGATATTGGAAACCAGAGCGGTCAAAGGATACATCTTTAATACCTTTTTCCAACGCACGTTCAGCAATTGCCTTGCCAACTGCTGCTGCTGCTTCTTTATTTCCAGTGTATTTCAGTTGCTCATTGATAGCTTTTTCTGTAGTAGAAGCTGCCACCAAAGTTTCAGAACCGTTTGGTGCGATAACCTGCGCATAAATATGGCGAGGGGTACGATGTACCACCAGGCGAGTTGCACCCAGTTCCTGGAGCTTGCGGCGTGCGCGGGTCGCACGACGGATACGAGCTGCTTTCTTATCCATAGTGTTACCTTACTTCTTCTTAGCCTCTTTGATACGCACGACTTCGTCGGCGTAACGAACACCCTTACCTTTATAAGGCTCAGGACGACGATAGGCACGCAGTTCTGCCGCAACCTGACCGATTACCTGTTTATCAGCACCCTTTAGTACGATTTCAGTTTGTGACGGACATTCTGCAGTAATGCCTGCTGGCAGTTCGTGGTCAACTGGATGTGAGAAGCCCAGAGACATGTTGATAACACTGCCTTTGACTGCTGCACGATAACCAACACCTACCAGTTGAAGCTTCTTAGTGAAGCCTTCGGTAACACCGATAACCATAGCATTCAGCAAAGAACGAGTTGTACCCGCCTGTGCCCAACCATCAACATAACCATCGCGTGGAGCGAAGGTCAGTTGATTATCTGCATGCTTAACTTCAACTGCGCTGTGGATTGTACGACTTAGCTCGCCGTTTTTACCCTTAATCGAAATAACCTGACCGTCGAGTTTTACCTCTACGTCGGCAGGAATAACGACGGGTGCTTTTGCAACACGAGACATTCTTTCCTCCCGAATTAAGCTACGTAGCAGAGAATCTCGCCACCAAGACCAGCTTGGCGAGCTGCACGATCAGTCATTACACCTTTAGAGGTAGAAACAACAGCGATACCCAAACCAGCCATAACTTGTGGCAGCTCATCTTTTTTCTTATAGATGCGCAGACTTGGGCGGCTTACACGCTGAATACTTTCTACAACAGCCTTACCCTGGAAGTATTTCAGTACTAATTCCAGCTCTGGCTTGGTGTCGCCTTCAATTTTATAATCTTCAATATAACCTTCTTCCTTCAGCACTTTGGCAATTGCCACTTTCAGCTTGGAGGAAGGCATGGTGACCGCAACTTTATTCGCGGCCTGACCGTTACGGATACGGGTCAGCATATCCGCGATGGGATCTTGCATGCTCATCTGTCTTTACTCCCGTGATTCAATTGGTGACAATTACCAGCTAGCCTTTTTAAGGCCCGGAATTTCACCGCGCATAGCGGCTTCACGGACTTTAATTCGGCTCAACCCAAACTTCCGCAAAAACGCATGCGGACGGCCAGTTTGGCGACAGCGGTTACGCTGACGAGAAGGGCTGGAATCACGTGGCAATGTTTGCAGCTTGAGAACAGCATTCCAACGCTCTTCATCAGATGCATTCACATCAGAAATGATAGCTCTCAATTCTACACGTTTAGTGAAGAATTTTTCAGCTAATTTCGCACGTTTTACATCACGTGCTTTCATTGATTGCTTAGCCATGAATACCCTGCCTTACTTGCGGAACGGGAAGTTAAAAGCAGCCAACAGTGCGCGGCCTTCATCATCAGATTTCGCAGTTGTGGTGATAGTAATATCCAGACCACGAACACGATCCACTTTATCGTAATCGATTTCAGGGAAGATGATTTGCTCACGTACACCCATGCTGTAATTACCACGACCATCAAATGACTTAGCAGACAAACCACGGAAGTCACGAATACGAGGTACAGCAATAGAAATCAGGCGCTCAAGAAACTCCCACATACGTTCACCACGCAGGGTCACTTTACAGCCGATTGGATAGCCCTGACGGATTTTGAAGCCTGCAACTGATTTGCGTGCTTTGGTGATCAATGGTTTTTGACCAGAGATTGCTGCCAGATCCGCTGCTGCATTATCCAGCAGTTTCTTATCAGCAATCGCTTCACCAACACCCATGTTCAGGGTGATCTTCTCGACCCGAGGGACTTGCATGACAGAATTGTAGCCAAACTGAGTCATCAGTTTTTGGACTACCTCGTCTTTGTAGTAATCATGCAGTTTCGCCATCGTATTACTCCAAATTACTTGATAGTTTCGCTGTTAGATTTAAAGAAACGAACTTTTTTTCCGTCTTCAAATCTAAAACCTACACGGTCAGCCTTACCGGTTGCCGCATTGAAGATCGCAACGTTTGAAACCTGGATTGCAGCTTCTTTTTCAACGATGCCACCTGGTTGGTTCAGAGCCGGAACAGGCTTCTGATGTTTTTTAACCAAGTTGATACCTTCAACAATGACTTTCCCAGTAGAAAGAACCTGTTTTACTTTACCGCGCTTACCTTTATCTTTTCCGGTCAACACGATAACTTCGTCATCACGACGGATTTTCGCTGCCATTGTCCGCTCCTTAGAGTACTTCTGGTGCCAGGGAGATAATTTTCATGAACTTTTCATTACGAAGTTCACGAGTTACCGGCCCAAAAATACGCGTACCGATAACTTGCTCACTTGTGTTGTTTAACAACACGCAAGCATTGCCATCGAAGCGAATGACAGAACCGTCAGGGCGACGAACACCCTTCTTGGTGCGCACCACTACCGCTTTCAGGACATCACCTTTTTTCACTTTACCACGAGGAATTGCTTCCTTAATGGTGACTTTTATGATGTCGCCGACGTGTGCATAGCGACGGTGCGAGCCACCCAGAACCTTGATACACATTACGCGACGTGCACCGGAGTTGTCGGCCACGTTCAGCATAGTCTGTTCTTGGATCATTTTAGTGCTCCGCTAAATGTCAACTACTACTGAGCCCACTTCATACTATAAATTTAATATGAAGAGGCCGTTCAGATACCCCATATCATGAGGGCGCGGCATTATAACACCACATCTCAGATATAGATAGAAAAAATAAACGGCTCATCGCCTGAGCCGTTTACTCTATTCGAGCCAGCTTACAGAATCGCTTTCTCTACAACGCGAACTAAAGTCCAAGATTTAGTTTTGGACAGTGGACGGGTTTCGCGGATTTCCACCACATCGCCGATGCCACATTCATTGTTCTCGTCATGTACATGCAGTTTAGTCGTACGTTTGATGAATTTACCATACAAAGGGTGTTTCACCTTACGCTCAATAGCAACAACAATAGATTTCTCCATTTTGTCACTTACAACACGACCTTGCAGAGTACGGATTTTATCGGTCATTACGCACCCGCCTTCTCAGTCAATAAAGTCTTAACGCGTGCGATATTACGACGCACTTGTTTCAACAGATGAGACTGTTGTAGCTGGCCACTTGCAGCCTGCATGCGCAGGTTAAATTGTTCACGCAGCAAATTCAGCAGCTCAGTGTTCAGCTCTTCAACGCTTTTTTCGCGCAGCTCTTGTGCTTTCATTACATCACCGTCTTAGTTACAAAGGTGGTCTTGATAGGCAGTTTCGCTGCTGCCAGCTTGAATGCTTCACGAGCCAGCTCTTCAGGCACTCCGTCCATTTCATAAAGGACTTTACCAGGCTGGATCAAGGCAACCCAATATTCTACGTTACCTTTACCTTTACCCATACGCACTTCGAGTGGCTTTTCAGTGATAGGTTTGTCTGGAAATACACGTATCCAGATTTTACCTTGACGTTTAATTGCACGAGTCATAGCACGACGTGCCGCTTCAATCTGACGTGCCGTCAGACGGCCACGGCCCACAGCTTTCAGACCGAAAGTGCCGAAGCTAACATCCGCACCTGCTGCCAGGCCACGGTTACGGCCTTTGTGCATTTTACGGAATTTCGTACGCTTTGGTTGTAACATCAGCGACTCTCCTTACTTGCGGCCTTTACGCTGCTGCTTTTTCGGTTGTGCAGCCGGTTTTTCCGCCTGTTCAACAGCAGCCATACCACCCAAGATCTCACCTTTGAAGATCCATACCTTAACGCCGAGTACACCATAAGTGGTGTGCGCTTCTGAAGTGTTATAGTCGATATCTGCACGCAGTGTGTGCAACGGTACACGACCTTCACGATACCATTCAGTACGCGCGATTTCAGCACCGCCTAAACGGCCACTGACTTCCACTTTAATGCCTTTAGCGCCCAAACGCATCGCATTCTGGACTGCGCGCTTCATAGCGCGACGGAACATAACACGACGTTCTAGCTGTGAAGTAATACTGTCAGCAACCAGTTTCGCGTCCAGTTCAGGCTTACGCACTTCAGAGATATTAATTTGCGCAGGAACACCAGCGATTTCCGCTACAGTTTTACGCAGTTTTTCTACGTCTTCACCTTTCTTACCGATTACAATACCTGGGCGAGCCGTGTGAATAGTTACACGAATACTTTTAGCAGGACGTTCAATAACAATGCGTGAAATAGACGCTTTTGCCAGTTCTTTATTCAAGTACTGACGAACTTTAAAATCGCTGTCTAGGTTGTCAGCGAATTCTTTAGTATTCGCATACCAAGTAGAGTTCCAAGGTTTGACAATACCCAGGCGAATACCATTAGGATGTACTTTCTGACCCATTGCTAGTCTCCAGAGTCTCAGCGATCGGACACAACCACAGTAATGTGGCTGCTGCGCTTCAGGATGCGATCTGCACGACCTTTTGCACGAGGCATAATACGCTTCATGGTCGGGCCTTCGTCTACGAAAATCTTCGTGACCTTCAGATCATCAATGTCAGCACCATCGTTGTGTTCTGCATTAGCAATAGCAGACTCAAGTACTTTCTTCACTAAACCAGCAGCTTTCTTATTGGTATAGGTCAGAGTTTCCAGAGCTTGCGACACTTTCTTACCGCGAATCAGGTCAGCTACAAGGCGAACCTTCTGAGCAGAAGAACGAGCGTGGCGATGTTTAGCGATAGTTTCCATCTCTTCCTCCTACCTTAGCGCTTTTTAGCCTTTTTATCGGCCGCATGGCCGCGATAAGTACGGGTCGGCGCGAATTCACCTAGTTTATGACCAACCATTTCGTCGGAAACAAAAACTGGTACATGCTGACGACCATTATGGACAGCGATGGTCAAACCGATCATGTTAGGAAAGATCGTTGAACGACGGGACCAAGTCTTGATAGGCTTTTTGTCTCCGCTTTCCACCGCTTTCTCTACCTTCTTCAGCAAGTGCAGGTCGATAAATGGACCTTTCTTGAGAGAACGTGGCATGGTTTATCCTCTAATTATTTTTTAGTACGGCGACGTACGATGAACTGATCAGTACGTTTATTACTACGAGTCTTCTTACCTTTAGTTTGGACACCCCAAGGAGTTACAGGATGTTTACCAAAGTTACGACCTTCACCACCACCATGTGGGTGATCTACCGGGTTCATCGCCGTACCACGAACGGTAGGACGAATGCCGCGCCAGCGACTTGCACCAGCTTTACCCAGAACGCGTAGCATATGTTCTGCATTACCAACTTCACCTAAAGTGGCGCGGCAGTCAGACAGAACTTTACGCATTTCACCAGAACGCAGACGCAAAGTTACATAAGAACCGTCACGGGCAACGATCTGAACGTATGCACCAGCGGAACGAGCCAACTGACCACCTTTACCCGGTTTCATTTCTACGTTATGTACGGTAGAACCAACAGGGATATTGCGCATTGGCAATGCGTTACCAGTTTTGATAGCTGCGTCAGCACCAGATTGGATCTGATCACCAGCTTTCAGACCTTTAGGTGCAAGGATATAACGACGTTCACCATCTTTATACAGAACCAGGGCGATATTCGCTGAACGGTTTGGATCATATTCCAAACGCTCAACTATAGCAGGGATACCATCTTTATTACGTTTAAAGTCAATCAAACGATAGTGCTGCTTGTGGCCACCACCAATGTGACGAGTGGTAATACGGCCATTGTTGTTACGACCACCGGTTTTGCTGCTTTTTTCCAGCAATGGAGCATAAGGTTTACCCTTATGCAGCTCAGGGTTAACCACTTTAACAACGTGGCGACGGCCCGGAGACGTAGGTTTACATTTAACAATTGCCATTGTTCTTTACTCCTCCGACTTACTCTGCCCCACCGATGAAGTCCATATTCTGGCCTTCCTTCAGTGTGACGTAAGCTTTTTTCCAGTCGCTACGACGACCAATACGCTGACCGTGACGTTTAGTTTTGCCTTTAACCAGCAAAGTGTTAACACCTTCAACTTCGACTTCAAACAGTTTCTGCACAGCAGCTTTGATTTCTGCTTTAGTCGCGTCTTTCGCAACTTTGAGAACGATGGTGTTGCTCTTTTCCATCGCTGTAGAAGCTTTTTCAGATACGTGCGGGGCGCGCAGTACTTTCAGCAGACGTTCTTCACGGATCATGCCAGCATCTCCTCAACTTGCTTCACAGCATCAGCAGTCATAACCACTTTATCGAAGGCGATTAAGCTAACTGGATCAATACCAGCTACATCACGAACATCAACCTTGTACAGGTTGCGAGCTGCTAAGAACAAATTCTCATCAACTTCATGAGTGATAATCAGCACATCTTCCAGAGCCATATCTTTCAGTTTCTGAACCAGAAGCTTGGTTTTAGGGGCTTCTACAGAAAACTTCTCGACAACGATCAAACGATCTTGACGTACCAGTTCAGACAGGATGCTCTTTAAAGCACCACGGTACATTTTCTTATTAACTTTTTGACTGTGGTCCTGTGGTTTAGCTGCAAAAGTTACACCACCAGAGCGCCAAATTGGGCTCTTAATAGAACCAGAACGTGCACGGCCAGTGCCTTTCTGACGCCATGGTTTCTTACCTGAACCAGAAACTTCAGCACGGGTTTTCTGAGCACGAGTACCTTGACGTGCACCAGCTGCGTAAGCAACAACTACTTGATGCACAAGCGCTTCATTGAAATCACGCCCGAAGGTAGTTTCGGAAACAGTCAGCGCGCCTTGCGCGTCTTTCATTACCAATTCCATTCCTATCTCCTCGACGTTACGCCTTGACAGCCGGTTTTACGATCAGGTTGCCGCCAGTTGCACCTGGAACAGCACCTTTGACCAGCAGCAGGTTGCGCTCAGCGTCAACACGTACTACATCTAGGCTTTGAACAGTTACACGTTCATTACCCAGTTGGCCTGCCATTTTCTTGCCTTTAAATACCTTGCCCGGAGTTTGGTTCTGACCGATAGAACCCGGAACACGATGAGACAAGGAGTTACCGTGGCTAGCATCTTGGGTACGGAAATTCCAGCGCTTAACAGTACCAGCAAAACCTTTACCTTTAGATGTACCAGTAACGTCGACTTTCTTAACGTCAGCGAAAATCTCAACGCTAATACTTTGACCTACAGCATATCCTTCGCCTTCAGACAGACGGAATTCACGCAGGATACGGCCAGCTTCAACGCCAGCTTTAGCGAAATGACCTGCTTCAGGTTTGTTTATACGGTTAGCTTTTTTGCTACCAGTAGTAACCTGAATTGCACGATAACCATCGCTATCCAGATCTTTAACCTGAGTCACACGGTTATCTTCAATTTCGATAACAGTTACAGGGATAGAAACGCCATCTTCAGTGAAGATACGAGTCATACCCACTTTTTTACCGACTAAACCAATCATTGTTTCAACCTCTCAATCGTTCAATGACCTGATTAACCCAGGCTGATCTGCACGTCTACACCGGCAGCCAGATCCAGACGCATCAGAGCATCAACGGTTTTCTCGGTTGGCTCAACGATGTCAACCAGACGCTTATGAGTGCGAATTTCGTACTGATCACGCGCATCTTTATTAACATGCGGAGAAATCAGAACGGTAAAACGCTCTTTACGAGTCGGCAGCGGGATCGGACCACGAACCTGCGCACCAGTACGCTTAGCGGTCTCGACAATTTCCGCAGTTGATTGATCGATCAAACGATGATCAAATGCTTTCAGGCGAATACGGATTCTTTGGTTCTGCATGAGACCAGAGCTCCAACTATTTTATAAACGTAAATAATTACTCCTCGTACCCATTTCGATTGATGGGAGAGTGTAATCGTTCAATATATAACCCCCCTATCGGGAGTATTTTAAATGGCAGCAAAGCAATACTGCACATTTACTGGTTATCAAACCAGACTTACACGTAAGTAAGACCGCATATTATACGCAAATCAATTAACAAAGCAAGATACAGATGAAGATTTGTCCGGAATAGAGTCAAAGAAACATGAAACAAAATGCCCTAACTTAATAGATAGGGCATTTTTTCGTACCTATTCTCCTTCAAGGATCTGTGCTTGAGTGTAATTTTGAATCCCCATACGTTCAATTAATTCAAATTGAGTTTCCAACCAATCAATGTGTTCTTCTTCTTCATCTAGGACATCAATCATCAAATCACGGCTAACATAGTCATGAATCGAATCAGCATAAGCAATCGCTTCTTTCAAATCTCTAGCTCCCTGCAATTCGAGCTGTAAGTCAGATTTGAGCATTTCTTCGATATCTTCTCCGATGTTAAGTTTTCCTAGATCCTGCAAATTAGGGATTCCTTCAAGAAAAAGGATACGTTCAATGTACCTATCAGCATGCTTCATTTCATCGATAGATTCATGATATTCCTTGTCATTCAGGCGGGTAAGGCCCCAGTTTTTGAACATCCGGGCATGTAGAAAATATTGATTAATTGCAACAAGCTCATTTCCAAGAAGTTTGTTCAAATGAGCAATCATTTTTTTATCACCTTTCATAGTTTACTCCTCCGCTTCCAGTACTTAAAGTGTAGTACCTATTCCGCAGAGTAGTAGTAAACTTACCTCTTTTTTATCAAGCAACGTTATCTATCTTAGGCAGCTGTGCAATTTCCTCATTAATTAGCTCTCGGGCTTGGCGTATGCATTTGCCACAATCACGGCCTACAGGCACAATACGTTTTAATTCTCTAATAGAGAGAATATGATGCTGACGCACCGCGTTACGTATTGTTTTGTCACTCACCGCATTACATAGGCAGACATACATAAATAACACTCTCTGGTACACATTATAGCGCATATTAAATAATAATGAGTCTCATTTCAATAATCATTCGCATTTTAATTTTCTGATTCAAGTTCTTCCAAATATCCTTTAACTTCGTCAAATGGCAGTAGTTCTCTCATTTCTGTAATGCTTTGACTAAAAAGACTTTTATCTCTATCAGGAACTTTCTTAAACTTATTCCATCCTAAAACTATCTCCTACATCAGCAACTCTCTTCGTTGGTATCCCCTCCTTTCGTTAGGGCATACCAACAGATGCAGAACAAACATGAGTCAAATATTACTACCTGTATATAAAAGAAAAGATGACTCATCTAAGTTTGAAGACAAATGCTTATTCGGGAAAATCACGAGGTGAGGGGGTTGGTTACCGCTAACGTATTCTACAGATGAATGATGAATATATACTCTAAGAATACCCTAGCAGAACAGCCAGATAACGATAACACCGGTAGGAACAAGCAGCCGAAATCAAAAACTTAAGACACTAAGAGATAACCGAATGGGATGGTTCATACAGGGAATTTAAGGAAAGGTGATATCAATTAAAACACTAACTAACAGACACCTAGCGTAGCACAACCAAGTGTCTGTCCTAAAACAAGTCAGAATACAAACCTGTCCTAAAGTTAGGTACTTAATTCTTAGCTATTAAGCAATAATTTTAGCAACAACACCAGCACCTACAGTACGGCCACCTTCACGGATAGCGAAGCGCAGACCCTGGTCCATTGCGATTGGCGCAATCAGGGTCACTTTCATCTGAATGTTATCGCCTGGCATCACCATTTCCACGCCTTCTGGCAGCTCGATTGTGCCGGTTA
>NZ_RCWD01000056.1:0-24762 GCF_018448965.1 Photorhabdus hainanensis
AGCGTTTCTGGCGGGAAAGTCTGGAGAGGGGGTGTTCTTAACATGGCGGCAAGCTCCGTTGAGTGAACGGAACTTAATTAAAACAAAGTGCCGGATAAAAAACCAGCACTTTGTCAATAATCTGAAACCCTCAGCGTAAGCTGGGGGTTTTTGCGTTTGTGCGATATACGACAGTCGCTTTGGCTCCATAAACGTTACAATGCCTGCCAAAATTTGCTTTTGTTAACCATCCCTTTATCTCCAGTATCTTAGCCATCTGCGGTTGGCAGTTTTATATTTAGCGGTATATCGCTGTTCCCCTCTGATCAGAATTTGCCTTGGGCAAAGTTTTTTCCACAATTCTTATTAGATGATATAAGTTGCTCTTCTTCCTATAATCGTTGAAATTTCTTTGGGATTTTGTCTCATACACCGTAAAAACTCTGCTTGAATAAACTGTAGTGCAATAATGAGGTTAGGACTTCCATGAGTTCGTGTCGTAAATATTATTGCTAAACGAACCAAATTATAGAAAATGGGGCTTGTTCGTCACTTTTAATGAAATGTTTTCAACATCTTAATGACTAAGTGTATGCACATGACTTAATTGCCTGTGTTTTATCTCGCCGTAGTTGAGTTCAACCTTTCAATGTTTTCAATAGATTTTAAAATCTAGTCGAGAGGAAGGTTTCAAAGTGGATCAGTAGGATAAATCTTATCGGCATGCTGATTAACCGGTTATTTTTGATATCGGTTTTGAGTACTTTATGACGTAGCCTTTTCTTAATTGGTATGAGCTGACGAAAGTTTTCTCTTAATTGAATGCCTGCTTGTACTTAAGTTAACAACGTAGTTCATATTAACCTCGAGTCAGTATCGAATGATTAAACCTTAATTTCGTCTGGACATTTCTCCTAAGCTGACTTAATGTCTTTGCTTCTGATTTTGATAGGTTTGGCAATTTTCAAGTTCTTAGTCACTGTCGAGGCTTGGTTCTTGCTGATTGTGGCGGCTCATTGCCTTCCAATCATTCGGTAATAAATCCTCCTGATTAATAAAAAAATATTTCTTATATTTCCGCTTTAAAGGATGAGATTTTACGATGTATTGAATAAATGGGGGTTACGGTTTCACTATCAGACTAAGTTTAAAAAAATGTATCCTTATAGTGTATAAGTATGTCATAGCGTTGCGTTTATTATCCTAAACTTGACTAATTCTATATTGCGTTGAAATATGAAGAAAAAACGTCCTATTTTGCAAGATGTTGCTGATCGTGTTGGTGTAACTAAAATGACGGTAAGTCGTTTCTTACGTAATCCTGATCAAGTTTCTGAGCGATTGCGAGAAAAAATAGCGGATGCTTTAGATGAGTTAGGTTATATCCCAAATAAAGTGCCGGATATTCTTTCTAATTCTACTAGTCATGCTATTGGTATTTTATTGCCTTCTTTGACTAACCAAGTTTTTGCGGAGGTTATCCGTGGTATCGAATATGTGACGGATAGTTATGGTTATCAAACTATGTTGGCTCACTATGGATATCGCTCAGAAAAGGAAGAAGAGCGTTTGATTTCTTTACTTTCCTATAATATTGATGGTTTGATTCTTTCAGAACGCACTCACACTCCACGAACTTTGAAGATGTTGGAAACGGCGGGTATCCCTGTTGTTGAGCTGATGGATTGTGTTTCTCCTTGTTTTGATACGGCAGTCGGTATTGACAACTTTGAAGCTGCTCGGCAAATGACAATGGCAATGATTGAGCGTGGTTGTCAGAGGGTGATTTATCTTGGTGCGAGACAAGATGAAAGGACAATTATTCGTCTGGAGGGTTATGAAGCTGCAATGGAAAGTGCGGGGTTAAAACCAGGTAAGATAATGACTCCAGACAGCTCTTCTTACACATTAGGGGGGCAGTTACTAAATGAAGCACGAACAAAATATCCTGATGTTGATGGTCTATTTTGTACTAACGATGATCTCGCTATCGGAGCAATTTTCGAGTGCCAACGTCAAGGGATAGCTGTACCGCATGATATTGCGATAGCTGGCTTTCATGGTCATGATGTTGGTCAGGCGATGACACCAAAACTTGCCAGTGTATTGACGTCTCGTGACTTAATGGGGCGGAGGGCTGCCGAATTATTAATGGCTCGGTTGAAAGGCGAACATTTACCGCAAAAAATGATTGATATAGGTTTTCGGTTATCTCCGGGGGAGAGTATCTAATCGGTCTGGTGGATTTGCATTTTTTTGAATTTATTTGTGATAAGTATCACATTTTTATTTCCTGAATATTCCGTGTTGTTGCGAATTTCATCTCTACTTCTGATAATGTTACCGATAACAGTTACCGGTAACATTTTGTAGATAAAATATCTACGTTAAGGAGTTTATATGGGTGATACCCAGCATTCGAATCATGTTTTTGTGCTTATGGGGGTATCCGGTAGTGGTAAATCTGCTGTTGCCAGTGCCGTGGCCTGTAAATTGGATTCTGCTTTTTTAGATGGTGATTTTTTACACCCAAGATCTAACATTAATAAGATGGCTAAAGGCTATGCACTGAATGATGAAGATCGTGAGCCTTGGTTGAAATTACTGAACCATGCAATTTTTGCTATGCAACGCACAAACTCGGTCTCCCTGATTGTTTGTTCTGCTTTAAAAAAGCATTACCGGGATATACTGCGTGATAATAATAAGAATCTGTCATTTCTTTATATGAAAGGCGACTTTGATTTAATTGAAAGTCGATTGAAGGCACGTAAAGATCATTTTTTTAAACCTCAAATGTTGGTATCTCAGTTTGAGACATTAGAAGAGCCAGAGAGTGATGAACAGGATATTTATCTGGTTGACATTAGATCATCTCTTGATGAAGTGATAAATCACTCGATAAAAATAATTAATAGTGTCATTTCAGGGGAAAAATAATGAGTACTTTAACCTTAGTGCTGACAGCGGTGGGTTCTGTTCTCTTACTATTGTTTTTGGTGATGAAAGCCAGAATACACGCTTTTGTTGCGTTAATATTGGTTTCTATGGGAGCGGGTGTTTTCTCTGGTATGCCTCTGGATAAAATTGCTGAAACAATGCAAGAAGGAATGGGAGGAACGTTAGGTTTCTTAGCTATTGTTGTCGCACTAGGGGCAATGTTTGGTAAAGTTCTGCATGAAACAGGCGCACTGGATCAGATTGCGGTTAAATTACTAAATAGTTTTGGTGAAAAGAATGCTCATTATTCACTGGGGATCGCTGGTTTGGTTTGTGCTTTGCCGTTGTTCTTTGATGTAGCGATTGTTTTATTGATTGGTGTGGCATTTGCAGTAGCGCGTCGTACTGGCGGTAATGTAGTCAGGCTGGTTATTCCTTTGTTTGCCGGTGTTGCAGCCGCCGCAGCGTTTTTGTTACCTGGTCCAGTACCGATGTTGTTGGCTTCACAAATGAATGCTGACTTTGGCTGGATGATCTTGATTGGTATCAGTGCCGCGATTCCTGGGATGTTACTGGCGGGGCCAATCTTCGGTAGTTTTATCAGTAAGTATGTCACTCTGGATTTACCTAACGATATGAGTGAGCCAAGTCTTGGTCAAGGTAAGATGCCATCTTTTGGTTTGAGTTTGTCACTGGTTCTGTTCCCTTTGGCTTTGGTTGGATTAAAGGCTATTGGTGAGAGTTTTGTTGAACAAGGATCTAAGTTATATCAGTGGCTTGAATTTATCGGTCATCCATTTTCTGCGATTTTGGTTGCTTGTTTGATTGCTATTTATGGTTTGGCAATTCGCCGTGGGATGAGTAAAGAAAAAGTGATGGATATTTGCTCTTCGGCTATTCAACCGGCTGGAATTATTTTATTGGTGACTGGGGCTGGTGGTGTATTCAAACAAGTATTAGTGGATTCTGGTGTTGGTCCTGCTTTGGGAAATGCATTGATTGGTGCGGGCTTGCCTATTGCATTAGCGTGTTTCATCCTTGCTGGAACAGTACGTATTATTCAAGGTTCTGCAACCGTTGCTTGTTTGACAACTGTTGGTCTGATTTTGCCAGTTGTTGATCTTCTGGGATATTCTGGCGCCCAGCTTGCAGCTCTTTCAATTTGTATTGCGGGTGGTTCTTTGGTATTGAGCCATGTCAATGACTCAGGCTTTTGGTTATTTGGTAAATTTACTGGTGCAACAGAATCTCAGACACTGAAAACTTGGTCAATTATGGAAACTATTCTTGGAACAACAGGTGCGGTTGTTGGAATGGTTTTCTTTACTATGTTGTAATTTGTATGAATTCAGGGATTGTATTAGATTCATGCCGCCTTCTTTAGAAGGCGGCAAGATAAGTAAACTACCTGAAAATATTGGTGACATTAAAAGAGTGTTCTTGCTAGCGGGTGACGGTGGCACCAGCGATCTTTATAGGCAAAAGTGGGTTTGCCAATAGAATAACGCATCTTTTTTTGATTCTGCTGACAGAGCGCTGAAGCATTTTGAATATTTAACCACATGACAATGCTTCCAAGGCTGAGGTTAGCATATTCAGGATCGTATCCGCCGTTTACTGCATCGAATGAAACCCATTGAGGGCTGTCTGATTTTATAACTAAATCGTAGGCTGCTGGGGTTCCGTTGATAGTTAATACACATCCGTACAGATGCTGTTTGAGTTCGGTGTATAATTCGGTTAATTTCCCTTTTTCTTCTTCACTGTGTTTTTTTTCCCACCGTTTTTCGTACAGTGTGGTGTAAATGTCAACAAATTCCTGGCAGGTAAAATCATCGATTTGATGTATTTCTCCTCCTGCACGCTTAAATCTATTAATTTCATTACTCCGATTTCTTCTTGTTTTATAAGAAAAATCTTCTTTAGCAAGGCATATTGTTCGTTTATTTAATCGGCCATAATAAAGGTTGACAAAGTTTTCTTTGTGCAGAGGCGATATGGTTTTTGACTTCCCTGGGATGATAGTTTTTAGATGTTTGGCAATAGGGAAGAGAATCTCATCGTAACTGAAAAAATAATAGTCCTTTTGGTGGCTTGCTGCCAGATGATGATCTTTACATGTAAAGTATGCCCCTTCGATAACGTTTTCTATTTGTGGATTTTCTTTGACGTAAAAGATAAAACTATTGCCAAATTTTTCATTTAAAAAACGTACAATATCTGGATGAGTGGATATTCCACCCCCATAGAGGGAATACGCTTGTTGGTAACGTTCGAAACTACACTCTTTCCAGCCGGAGATGAGCCTTTTTATAGAGCTGAGAGGATACTTGTTTGGAAAAATCATATTTTAAATACTCTTTTTAAAGCTATGTTTTACACATGGTATAAACTTATTTTTCAACGCATTAAATACAACAAAAAAGATAGTTTGTCTTTATTAAATGGGTTTCTTGTGAGCTCATACATATTGTAAACCTAAGATGATAAGTTTAAATTTTCTGCACTAAAAACAAGATAAGTATTTAGTACTATTCCCAATCAAGCTTTGTTGTTGCTTATTGATCGAGAATATTTATTAGTTGTTGATATAAAGCTTCAGCACTGCGTTCATAACCCGCGGCTGAAAGATGAACATAATCAGGACGAGCAAGGTCTTGTTGCGCCCAGCTCTTAATTGAGCATTTTCCACCCATATATTCACGCCAGTTCCAGAATAGTGTGTGCTGATCTTGAGCGACTTTTTGTTGAATATGGATGATATTATCCAGCATTGTTGGTTGTTGTGCTGTACAACTTGTAAGTTGATTGTTTTTCAAAGAATCACCCGGCCCAATAATAAGGATAACTGCTTGTGGCAGCTGATTACGAATCTGCTTTATCTTCATTTCCAGTTGCTGGCGATAGCTTGATAAATCAAGTGAATGATTAAAAGCCTCATTTGTGCCATAAGCGAGGATTACCATATCAGGATGCATTTGAACTAATGTATCAATCCATTGTGGCTGCCACTTATCCATCATATTAATAGTTGCGCCATTAATACCCAAGGCAGATAACATAATACCTGGTTGTGTGCGTTTGATAAACCAGCCGCCTAATTTTAACTGATTATTTTGTATCGCCATAATATTAACTGGGAATGTAACTGATGCTTCAGTAGAAAATTGCCAGTCACCGTGGGTTGCCGGTAATTTCACTATTCGTTTGGTTGTAGATTGAACCAGAATCTGAGCGTCACTCGATGCTTGGTATAACGTCTTGAGTTGATAGCGATAATGGGATGGCGCAAACAGCTTTAGAATTAATTGACTTATTTGGCTACTCGGTTCTGCAATGGCGCCGCCAAGAGGAAAATCATGCCGATTATCTTTGCGGCTGGTAGTGAGTTTCCATTGCTGTTTATTACCGGTCATACTAACCATAGCGTTACGTTGGCCAGGTACATTAATTGGGCTAACAAAACCAATTCCGGCATCGCCAAAACGCTGCTGCAGTAAAAAACGAAGCTTGCCGGTAAAAAAGTCTGCGGCGGTATGGGAATCTCCTATCTGAATGAAATGCAGTTGATTATGACGACTGTTATGCAGTTTATTCGCCAGTAAGGCTAAATTCGGTTCACCAAAGTCTATTAGCTGTTGATTCTCTTTTGCCGGTTGTTGTGTTGGCAATGGTCCTGGTTTTTGTTTATGGCACGATATCAAACTTAAAGAGAGTGTGATGACCAGACTAATGCTAGCTGCTTGGTATCGCTGACGGAGTTGTTTAGTTATTTTCATTTTGCTTGGTTCCATTTTGTTTGGCTGGTTCCTGAATAAATTTAATCAATGAAAATATGTTGTCTGAGATAGTTTGCTGGCCTTTCAAGCTAAAGTGTATACCATCACCACTTCTGAGTTTAATTTTATTACTATTATCGCCAATATAATCGGAATAATCATTTGCATGGTATTTAAAAATATCATTAACAGAAACGTAGATTTCCCCAGCTTTTGTTACTTCCGAACGATACAAGGATCTCAGATATTCCATGTTGGTGGAAAGTTTTTTCTGTCGCATATTGGGAGGACCAACCCAGATAATATCAGCACCGTGGTTACGTGCTTCGGTAAGGATCATGTCGATACGTTGGCGATAGAGGTTTTCCCAATCGGGACTGGAGAATTTCAGGTAGATGTTTCCATGTTTTGGTGGCATATCCCAGGGATCATTTGGCCCCAAAAAAATAACAACTAACTTGATATCACGGTTGGCTTCCAGTGTTTTGTTGATAGTTTCCGGCCAGTTAAAAAAACTGGGGTAAGCGAGTCCAGTACTTTGTTTGCTGAGATTAATACTTGAAATACTGTAATCCCGGTAGAGTCGGCGTTTCAGATGGGGAGCGATACCCTGCATCATTGAATCTCCGGCAAACAGCACTTTATCTTTGGCTGTCAGTGTCACGTTAGTTTTAGCGATAACCGCACTGGGGGAAACATTATTCCTTAAATCATGGGGTATTGGTGAATTAACCGGATGAGTATGGGGAGATTTCTGTAATAACTCAGGAAAAGTTGCAGGCAGATTTGTAACAGGAAAGGGATAACCACTCAGGAGCTTGAGTCCAATCTGAAAATCCGCAGGCAGTGTGATATCAGCTTTCTGGGAAGTTTGCTGATGATTGCCACTATTATTGCCGGTAGTATGTAATATGAAAGCTTCCCCCGCAGCGAGTACGCCTTGTTCCAGGTTATCACCGAAATCCCAGAGCGGATGACCTTGTAAAGTAGCCCAAAGGCTTTGCTGATGGTATTCTTGTTGCCAGAATCTATCCAGTGAACGATGATTTAACCAGATTAACAGTAGGCTAGTTAATATTACGATAAAAGTGACTTGTCCGGCCGTTTTTAAATTAGATTTGAATTCAGAAATTGGCATAAATGAATCCTGGTATTCCTTGTGGTGAAAGCATAAATACTAAAGTCAAAATAATCGCTAATGGTATTGGGTAATATATCCATGAAATCTTAGAGTGAATTTTCTCAACCATTATTTTTAGATTAATCAGCCACGGATAGATAATAAAGAGTCCCCAGAACATCAATAACAACCCACTGTTGGCTATTATTGAGTGAAATAAACCTGATGATATTAATTGATTTAATAATACTAGTGCATCATCGAGAGTAGGACAGCGGAAGAAAACCCATGCCAGACAGACAAAGTGGAAAGTGATGATTCTTGATAAAAATGAGCTGACTGGGTTTCGGGAAGTATTTTGATTTTTTTTGTCTATTGGGGGAAATAACTGGTATTTGACATTGAGGATTATTAATCCCAATCCATGAATAGCTCCCCAGATAATGAAGTTAATTCCGGCTCCATGCCATAATCCAGAGATTACCATAGCGACAAACAAATTAAGATTTTTACGTATAAATCCTTTCTTATTACCACCTAAAGGAATATAGACATAATCACGAATAAATTCAGACAAACTGATATGCCAACGGCGCCAGAAGGCTTGTAAGTTTTCAGCCAAATAAGGGGAATTGAAGTTTTCAGGTACCCTGAAACCAAGGAGTAGCGCTAATCCAGTGACAAGGTTGGTATAACCAGAAAAATTAAAATAGATATGCCATGCATAGGCATAGATACCAACCAGTATTTGCCCCGTATTGTAGCTGGCAGGATCATCAAAAACTGGATTGACATAATTTTCAGATAAATAAGAGCTGAATAAGAATAGCTTAATTATCGCCAGTGCAATCAGTAATATGGCTCTTGATGGTTCAATGATTACTCTTGATGAAATCTGGATTTGAGGCAGGAAATTTTTAGCTCGGTTGATTGGTCCGGCAACAATACTTGGAAAAAAGCATAGGTATAAGGCGACATCAGGAAATGATGCTTTGGGCATCTCTTTTCTTGCGACAGCAACGACATAGCTGACGGAATGAAATGCATAGAAAGATAAACCCAAAGGGACGAGTAATGTCAGTACAGGTAAATCTATGGACAAGCCAAATTCGGCAAACGCTTGTTGGAGACTTTCTTGAAAGAAAGAGTAATATTTGAATAGCGTAAAACATCCCAGAATAGCTATCGTCAAGATAGCAAACGTGATGCGATTGGATAGAAATTTGCTGGCTATGTTTGTTAAAAGATAAATAAATAGCGTGTAGCCAAATAGGGTGCCGGTGAAAAGCGGGTTAAAGGAAAAGACAAACAGATAACTTGCGATTATCAGCAGATAGTTTTGTGCTTTAGTATTTTTTTGTAGCATCCAATACAAGAGAAAGAAAGCAGCAAAGGAACCAAGAAACTCAAAAGAAAAGAAATTCATATTAAACTCTGGTCAATCATTTTATTTCAATATAGGTTAATATTGGATGATATTATAGTATTTAATCTAAACATTCTATCAATGAAAAGAACAAACCGATGGACATAAGAAAATCATCCGTTCCATAGTGGGTTATAGTAACGGATGATATTGGTACTTAGCACAAGATATTCAAACAGAAGATATTCATGCTAATGACTTATTTAGGCCCTTAGTCATGGTCGTTTTTGGCTAACTTCTGCGCCTGAGTAATAAGCCCTTTATTGCTGTTAAATACTTTATGCAGGTAATTGTTGTAAGTTGAACCCAATTGTGAATACCCTTCAAGATTATCAATCAATTTGCTGGTATTTAGTGATTCTTGAAGGCTTCTCTGCTTGGCGCGTGAAACACGCAATGATTCATAAGCGTTATGAGTATTCATATTTTTCATATAGGCTTCGACAGAATCATTGATGGTCGGGTAGGAAAAATAACCTTTTATTTTACCTTGGGTTTTCTTACAGTTGTTACCGCAACGCATACCGAACAAGTTGTTATTCTGTTGTGCAAGCTTAGATGTTCCCCAGCCAGATTCTGTTGCGGCCTGAGTGGCGACAAAATGGGTTGGGATAATATCAACACGACTTAGTAGCTTGTTCCAGTTAACTTTTTTAGGCGAGCTGCTACAGCTCACGTCGTAGTTTTTACAAATTTGTTGCAGGCGCTTGATATCCTGTATGGACCAATGCTTGGCGTTTTGGTGTTCCAATAGCCATTTCCGTTCCTGCATAATTTGTTGATTGTGTTGATCAATCACAGGGACAACAACATTTAAAAACGCTTTCTTACGTAGGGTGCCCGAAGGGTATTTTCGCAAATCTGGCAAACTACTTTGCATGTCATTGTGAGAATACTCTATGCTTTTAGCGGTGCTGGTTGAAGCATGACTAAAAGCGGAAAACAATAGTGAGATAAAGAAAGCGAAGATGGCAGTTGTCCTCATTGTTTGAGAGGGCATTGCTTTTCCTCGTTTGCTCTGAATAAAAAACAAGCTGATGTTAGCAAAATAAATCCAGCATAGCCAGAGTTATTAGCGATTCATAAATATATTTTCTGTAATAAAAATTATTATTTTGCTCATTTGTTTTGTGGTTTTTTATTAATTTATATATGGTTACGTGCTATTCGTGTACAAAATATTACCTGTTATGATCGAGTTATTCATCAGATATAATCATGATTTTCGAGTTAATTTTGTGTCTGTAAGCTGCTTTTTCAAAAGAAAAATGATTTGTAAACCAGTTAGTATAATATCGAAAGTGATTGAATTTAGTTTTATATAGTATTGTTAATTATAGTACAGCCAATCGTAAGAACACTGCGGCGAGTAGTAAACTGATTGATATTAATATTGCCGTTATAAGAATAATTATCATTTTCATAAAAAGGTGACCAGTTACCAATATGGTCTTTTTCCTCTGTAAGTTAAAATTAAGTCGTCTCTGTCAGGCTTGAGCTAATTTTCTAATGCATCCATTGTCATTGGTGCGATGCAGGATATTCGATATGGTTCTAAATGTTAAGTTAAAATAAGTAACAATGTGTTACAAATATTTACTTCAGGTGATATTGTAAAAATATAATAATGAAGGTGTATATAAGAATAAAAAAATCCAATAATTTATTTGTTGATAATAAAAATATTTATCTTTCTATTTCTATATTAAAGGTGTTTTTTGAGAATGAATGTTATATTTTTGTTATGTCCAATTAAATTATTTATTACATTTTTATATTATGTGTGATTATATTTGATTTATAAGTATTTTATTTTTGAATTTATTTTATGTTATTGATTTTTAATTAATTATTTTAATTATTGATTAATGTGAATTGAGTGTTTTTGTATTTTTTGTTTGTATTCTTTGGGGGTGTTATTATTTAAGGGGTATTTTTTGGTTTATGGGTGGTGGTTGTTTTTTTATTCTTTAATAAGGTTGTTAAATATTACCTTGATATTGTTTTTTTAATTTTATTGATGAGTGTAATTATATTTTTCCCTATAGAATTACATTATTTTATTGGGTAATTAAGTGAGTTTGTGTGATGGCTTAATGCTAAGATTATCATTGTGTTACATCAATTCATGATAGGTTGTAAATGTAAATGAATTTTTCTTCAGAAACACTTTATTACAAATTATTACTTATTGAAACATAAATTTTTAATTCGGATAGGGGAAATAAGAGACATCTCCTTTGCCTCTTGGGTAATTTTCCTCTTGATTAATTGTATTCAAAGTTCAGCACAGAGGTTGCTTTCAGGTCCCCTGCTATGATGTTTTGCGGATCATAAACGTGGTAGTAAGCATTAAGGTCGATGGAAAAGTTTTTATCAATGACATTGCCGGAGTTTTTGCTGAATAGCAGTGTCGCGCCACGGGATGAGGATGGTGAGGCGCTGAAAGTTATCGGCGATGAATCACTTGTCTGAGAGACACGGATACCAACACCTTTAGCGGCACCGGCTTTGCTATCAATTAAGGTTTGATTGTCATTTGGCAGCAGATTATTACTGCTTAGGTAAGCTTTAACTGAGCGTGAAGTTTTACCGTTTTGGAGATACTTGCATTCAAAGTTCAGGGTAAAAGGGGTTTCGCCTTTATCTGTTCCGTTAAGTAATCTAATGCGGTTGACTTTTGGTAGATTCACTGTCAACCCAGCATTTAAGAAGTGACAAGTTGTATCTCTGTGATTAAAAATCATCGTAACGGGCTGGTAATAGATATCTTCAGAATGCGTCGGCCACTCCCAGGTAAGAATAAAGGTCAGGAAATCGGTAGCGAAACGGAGAATGGCGTCAAGGATTCCTAAGTTGGTGGTATCCATAGCAATTACAGCAGTTTTTAATGTTGCAGAATTGCCGGAAAAGACATGAATATTACTACCACCAGGTCTGCCGCCCAGTAGTTTTACATTAAGTGTAAATTGGGCTTGCAATTTGCCAGCAGGGTATGTGTCGTTACTGTTTCCCAGATTAATACTATTGCTAGGAGAAAGATTCGTGACAGTCACTTCGGCATAATCTTTGCCGCCATTGAATCCTAAGACAACTTTGTTTTTGGTAAAAGGCGAGCCGTTAGCAACAGAGTTTTGTTTCCATAATGAATTTCTTGTACATGTAAAATAGCCAGAATATTGGGTGTTGAGTATCCAGGTTGCATTACTGTTCAGGGTGAGATTATCTGTCATATCAACCGTGATTGCCGGTGCTGTTATTGCATATTTAGGTTGGCAGTCTGCATAGGCTATGTTGCTGCTTAGACTGATTATGGCCGCCAGATACAATGATTTAAGTTTCATTACTCTTCTCCCTTAACGGCAAATATTGGCGGTTGAGCCCATTTCAGGCTGTGGTTCGTTTATTGTGCAACTCTTTTCGCCTAGCTGACCGATGTGGATATAAATTTGTTGTGGTAATTTTTCTGCTCGCAGGAAAACCATGCTGCCCTGACCAACATATCCTAAGCTGTTACCTTCTGAATCGACAATTTCAGTACCGAAAGGCAAAGGTTTACCATCAGCCTGAGAGGCATAGAAAACAAACGTTTTCCTCTGGTCTGTTTTAAATCCGATATGGGTAATCGCACCGGAATATGGCGCAACATCTCTGATATTACCGATAAGTTCAGCTGCATCTTCTGACACCTCACTGGTATCTAGCATGATGGCGTTTTTTCGGTAAGGAGAGAGGTAAGGTATCAGCAACTTACCGCTATTGTTTGTCATCATGCTTTTATCACCATTCACTGAAGCGTTTGCTGTGCCTGGCGCGTCAATGATGGCGAAAGTTTCTCCAACCTGATTAGCAGCCAGAATTCCACCTTGATAAGCAACCAAACTGCCGATTGCGCCAAGCCCCATTTGGCGATACTCCTTGGATTGGCTATAAGAACTGCTCAATGTGGCAACGGATGTTTTGTAGGTTAAATTTGCGCTGGTTGTTGTCGAACCGCTTTTCTGATCTGAAATGTTGAAGTGGTAATTCAAACGGTTGTTTGGGCCTGCGCTGCCGCTTAACCCTAAGTTACTGTTGTTATAGTGATTTTCATTGATTGAGACATTATTGGTCAGATAGGCTGGGTAGCCAAACAACTCGAAAGGAATGGATAGCATCAGATAGTAGCGTTGTTCCTCTTTACTCTCTGTTTCGTTGATATTGTATCGGACACGGCTTGTTGTCAGGGAATAATTGACTTTACCCAGACTGTTGGAATATCCCATTTGATACTCTCTACTTTTATTCTGGGTTCCCCAGTAATCACGGAATGTTCCCGAAAGAAAAAGTGAACCTGCACCACTACCAAGATTCTGATTTAAATTGATATTAAAGGTATTTTTTTGATGGGAATAGTATTGTTGGTTATAGCCGTTGCTTATCCAGTCATGTAGATCAATTGCATCGATTAAGGTGAGATAATTTTTAGTTGAATAGCGATAAGCCGCCAGCGAAAAATTTGTTTTTGTTTGTGGAATATAGCGGCTATAAGCCAATTTGTAGCTTTGACCTTTCATGGTTGGGTTATTATCAAATTTGGCGCTGGATTGTGAAACGTCAATTGAGACAGCGCCAATGGGTAGATTAAAGCCACTACCTAACAATAGTGAATAATAATCTTTACTGATAATAGTGCCTGTATAACCGGTCAGGACATTATTAAAACCATATTGATAGCTGGCTTGAAAAAAGTTTGGTTTATAACGACTGTTGGCAATATGTGTTTTTCCCGCACTGATATCATATTTGCCAAGACCTTCTTTCATCATATTAGGAACGGATGAAAAGGGGACGGTAAAGTTGTTAGTACGTCCGTCCGCTTCCGTCACTTCAACTAGCAAATCACCACCTGAACCTGTTGGTAAAATAGTATCAATGGCAAACGGCCCTGGTGGCACATTGCCTTGATAAATAACAACATTATTTTGGGTGACTTTTACCAGGGCGTTAGTCTGCGCAACTCCCCTGACGATAGGGGAAAATCCTTGCCAGGCATCGGGGTACATGCGCATATCTGTTTTCAGATTGATACCTCGAAAGCGGAAAGAGTCGAATAAATCGCTTGATGTATAGCTATCGCCAATGCGAAGTTCTGAATTAATTGATGAAATTCCCCGTTGTAGATAACGGGTGTTGTTACTCCATTTATCACCATTTGATCGTGTATAGTGATAAGAGGATTGATCACGTAATTGCCAGCCAAATAGATTCAAACCGCTATTAAGCGACACGTAAACATTATCTTCATTTTCACGGTCATGGTTTTGTTTATTCCTATTTTGAGTATGGTAATAGTTGGCGTTATAGGACAGCATAGCGCCGGGGATACCCCTGTCCCAGAATGCAGGATCGATATAGCCTTTGAGTTCGTTTTTGACATACGCTTGCGGGACCACCAGATGTAGACTGAGTTTAGGAACATCGAGATTAGCGGTTCCTTCATATATTATTTTAGTAAGAAGAATTTCATCTTTGGATAAATTTGATTCTGATAATTGGTCCTTATCAATTTTTATACCTAATCTAGGGAGATCTTCATTAAATAAGTAAATATCTTTACCATTATTTTGGATATTAATATCAAATCTTCCTTTCCAGTCGTTATTTAGATATATATCAATGTCGTAACGGCCAGCGGGTAGTTCTGAAGTGGAATAAAACCGGGATAAATCTGCTTTTGCAGATTCACCGGCTAGAAAATCAGTATTAAATGTTGCGGCATAGCATAAACAACCTGTATACAGCAAGGCGCCTATTATCAGAGCTAACCGACTAACTTTTTGTCTCATCATGTTCTATGCTATGCCAGTAATATCACTATTGAAGTAGTAAAGTTAATTTATTTATAGCACCAAAATCGTCAATAATAGCCAGAGTTAATTTGTCTCCAACTTTTACTTTTTCATTAGTACTGAATGAATGAGAAGAGAACGGTTTTATAATTGTTCCTTCATTGAGTAAGTTAGGTTGAGTATCGGAAGATTTAAGGCCGACGATATTCACGAAATAGGGTGATGAGTTCTCCAATTTTAGCTGGCTACCCTCACGTTTTAATACAATATGTTGTTGGAGCTGTTTTGGTAAAATAGAAAGTTTATTAGGCCGGTAGAAAAATTTGATCCGGGTACGAATAGCAATCTGCATGACGTTTTTGTCACCAATATTTTCTGCAACGGGAGGAATATCCAGAACATTCAAATAAAACAGCGATTCACGATCAGTCGGTAGATTGCTGTTGATGTGCTTAATTCTTAATTGCTGCCCGTTATTGCCATCAATTTTGACGACTGGAGGGGTGAGTAAAAAGGGGACTTTAGCTGTTTCAGGTGTTGAATTAGGATCACCATCATCTATCCAGGATTGTACTAGGGAGGGTTGATCCCCTGCATTTAATAATTGAACCGATACCTCTTTATTACCGGATGGATAAATAACACGTGTTGTGTTAATAACGATGTTGGCATGCGCAGTTAAAGTCGTCATTCCTAATAGTATAGCTAAAAATAGTTTCTTCATAACGTTATTTTTGCCAAATTAAATAAGCCTATTTATTTAAATAGGCTTTATTCATTGTAGTAAATAATTACATATAAGTAACGTGATAAGTAACCATCGTTACGACTTTACCTAGATCTGCCTCAGCAGTGCCTATTTTGTAGTATTTCGCATAGAAATCGACAGTTTCAGGTACTGCCCCAGAGCCTTTGATTCCTGTATCAAACGCCTTATTCAGCATAATAGGGGCGTGTTCTTCGCTGTGTTTAACAATGGCGATACCTACGTTTTTCGGTTTGCCGTTTGCATTGGACTCTTGGTTGATCAGGTATTTACCATCGTTAGCGATGGTGTGTGATGATGAGAATTGGATTTTCAACATAGAGGTTGCTGGGTCAAAACCAACGGCTTTGGACTGACAGTTAGAAAACTCCATTGAAAATGCTTTCTTACCAAAATCAATTAAGCCTTCTTTTTGTCCGGCTTGAGTGACTGAGATAGGTTCCAATATAATCGACAGATTAGTTGAAACACCACCGTTAATAGTACAAGTGGCATCAGTGACTGCGCCAGAGAAATGTAGTGTACCACCAGCAGCATTATCGGCTGCAACAGCAGAGCCTGTGGCAAAAATAAGGGCGGCGGTGGTTGATAACGCGAGTTTATTCATTTTTCCTCTCCAGGAGTAGGGACATCTTAATTGGTTTTATCAGGGGGTAAAGATAGGGGCCCTGAATCCCCCGATACATCAAATAAATTAATAAAGTAATGTTAGTTTTTATCTATTAAATTGATTAATATTATAAATTTAAAATAAAAATCAACATATTATATAGTTGAAAATAGTTTAGTAACTTGAGCTTCGGTTTAATAATTCTAATAATTACCAATGTAAGTTCTTATTTTGTCTATTTAGATAAAGATGATATTGTTTATACATATTTATAACTTGAAAACATATATTATAGACGATTAAACCTATTTAAGAAGGGATTTTTATTATTTAAGTTAAATTAAGAGTGAATGTCTATTTTTTCGATAAAAATAAGTGAAATACACAGTTTGTGAGTGTAATTTGGAGTTGTATTCTAAATTTTTTGTCTTTTTGAGATTTTATTTCTTTTTTGGTTTGTTTGGTTGGTTAATGTTTTTGTGGTTTTTTGATTTATTTTTTAAATGCCATGTAATATTAATTATTATATATCAGTTATTTATTGGCTTTTTATCTTTGTAAATATTTTAATACAATTTTTTATCCGGTGAAATAATGCCTTAATGATGAGGTTTTTCCCTTTCTAGCTTAATTTAAGTACAGGCAGCATAGTTTGGTTTTATTATAGATAATGTTGATTTTATATTGTTATGTAACATTGCGTAAATAGTAAATAATAATTGATGATATTTCAAAGGGATTATTATTTGAGAAATAGTAATCTGAAATCTTCTATATACTTTAACTCATAATGTTATATTCATTCTTTCATTGAAAATATATGAATCAATAATTCTCTTGTTGTTCTTTCGCTTTTTCTGCCAATTGTGGAAAATCGAGTGCAATCCAGTAACTTTCTGGTACAGGAAGATCTTTCATTTGGCGGCTAGGCCACAATTGTAATTCGGCCAATTCAGATAATCTGTAGCCAATATATTGTTGTGGCAGGGTGAGCCTAAGTGGAAATTGCTGTTCTGTCGGCACCATATTAGGCGTGCGATCACTGTGAATATGGAAATCGCGTTGAAGGATTAGGCGTTTATCAGGTATACGGCGTTTGCTGTCCCACCAGATACCATCAACCTGTTCAAACATTTTCCGCGTTTCATCAGGGGATAAGGCTTCCAGTTCACGTAGAGCAGGAGGCAGAATGGCTTGTATTGATAGACGGTATTGTTTCATTGACGGCACTTGTCCTGCCAGTATCAAAGAGAGGGAAAGACGAGCGCCTAATAGATTAGAGTAGAGATCTTCAGGAGAGAACGCGGATACTTTTTCAGAAAATCCCGGTACAGACTGATAGCCATACCATTGGGCGATTTCATGCCATGCAGCAAGTTCAAAAGCCAATTTTACCGCGAGATAAGCAGTTAGGGTATAACGTTGTTCTATCGCTGCTGGTGGTGTGAATTGATAGAACTGGATACGGCGTGATGCTAATTCGTTGCTGAGTTCTATTTGCCACTCTTCTCCAAGACGAGGCCAGATTTGACTGAATAGAAAAACCGCATTATCAGCGGTATCCCGTACATGGGAAATATCAATGAATCCGCCCCGGCGGGTATATATCATCCCTACTTTTTCATTACTAAGTCCTGTTAACGAAGCGACGGTACCAAAAAAACTGTTGTTATAATTATGCGCCCCAAGATTATCGGCATCCAACACATTACTTATGTGGTAAAAAGGTACTGGAATGGTCAGTAATTCAGTTTTTAAATTATAGCCAAAAGCGCAGCAAGCTCTTAATCCTTCGGGTGAGGGAATCGGAGCAAGAACCGGCCATGCGCGGGTGGCTTCGGCGGTTGTTTCACTATTTAAGTCAGGTTGTACTGGTGCGATTGAAGAAAAAGTTCCCTGGCATCCTGTAACTAACGTTAAAGCAGCAATCCATAAACGTAATTTCAAAACGCCTCTCCTACCTGAAAATAAAATCCATTGCTTTTTTTACCGACGCCAAAGTCCAGTCTGACATTCATTTTAGGTTTAAATTCAAAACGATAGCCAGCGCCAACTGTGGGTAACCAGTTTTTTGAGCCAATATCTTCTGCGTAATGACTTAGGGTGCCAGCCCCAGCCCATAAGACGAATCCGTGCCGCCAGTCCAATTTGCGCCGATATTCCAGTTGAGAGCTGATAACATTTTTGTCCCGGTATCTGCCTTCATAATATCCGCGCATCCGATTGCCATTACCTAACATTGACAGCATATTCCAGGGCGCCTGGCCGTCAGTGAAACGACCATAACTATCAAATGCCAGTACAGATTTCTCATCTAATTGATAATAGGTGCTGTATTGCATATTCACGGTGTTAAACCGACGGTCGCCGCCTAATGTCGGGGAAAAATGGGTGTAAGTAATATCAAGCACTTGTCCTTGATGAGCATTAGGCAGAAAATCCCGTGTGTCATAGCTGAAATAGGCACTGACGCCTGAACTCAATGTGGATCGTCCATCATTCTCGGCTGCGAAAAGTTTTTTAGCGCCGTTATCGGGATCTTTGGCGTGTAATGATGAAAAATGCCAGCCGGCGCCTAAATAGGTAGAATCAGCAACGCGATAGAGGATTCTGGGTTGTAAGCGCAATTCCTGTGAGCGATATTTTTCTTTGCGATCATTTACCTTACCTGCTTGATATCCTGTTCCCCAATAATAGGTGGGAACGTTGTTCAATGTACCGGAAAGAAAAAAACGCCATTTATCATCAGCAAAGAAATTGTAGTTATCAAATGTGAAGCCAAAGGCACCGGTTGAAGAGGCAAATCCATTCAGGGAAAGAGAAGAGATTTGGCTGGTATGATCGTTATCATCTGGCCGATAGAGACCGACGACAGCAACACCGATACCGGCACTTAATTCTGGAGTATAAAAAGGGCCGGGTAAAACGCCCCAGTCAATCGCTTTACTACTGTCATAGGTATTGCTGCCGCCTAATTTTTCCAGCCAGCCATCGATTTTTTCCCTGCTAAGTAGTGCTTCACCATATGAGAAATCAGAAATAAAAAGGCTGACTAAAGCCAGCCCATGTAAAATACAGCGGATATTCATTTAAAAACGGAACTCTCCTGAAATATAACAGCTGTTACGTTTGTTAAAGCCAACTTCAGTCAGCAGATTAAAATGGCGGGTGACTTCCAGCCTTGCACCAACCGTATTATTCCAGCGAGATGCAATATGCTGTTTTACTTTGAATTTCATACTATCATAATCGTCGAATGCACTGACCAGTTTGTCAAACATGGGGGGTAAATCCAGATTACTAATATTGCCTTTAAATTCCTGAGTAATTCTCTGGTACATACCACCGGTCCATACTTGCAATTTGGTATTTCCTTGTCCTGGGATGATTGGCTGGAATATAAACTCATAACCAACACGTGGTGTAACAACCAGAGCGCTAATTTTACCATTCAGAATGTCCAGATTAGTGTAGGTATAGTTGGTATCAAGCGTACCGAAAAACTGATCGTAACCCCCTGCCAGAGTTAAACCGCCACCATAGGTTTTACCTTTAAAGTCCAGTGCGAAAGGGATATCTTTCATATCAGGAATAGAGAATCCAGCAAATCTGATTCCTTCAATGTTGGTTTTCGATGTGCCTTTTGTCCAGCCATAAACGCCATAAACATTCAGAAAAGGCAGAACCCAAGTATCCAGTTTGAGCATATGTGATTCATTCTTTCCTCTGGTTTTTCCTGTCTGGATATCCAGTGCGTCTTCAAATTCTGGGGTATTCGGTATAATGATTTTAATATCGTCTACAATGATATTCTGTCGCATATTCATATAACCGTAACTGGCGCCAAAAGGTTCCGGTAGGTCATAACCTTTAGCTCTGGCTTCATCATCCCAAATCGGAAGTATCCGTGATTCTTGCTTATTTGGTTTTCTGGATAAACTACCATCAGCAGTCGTTTGGCTTCTTCCGGATTGGCTGACAGAGAGAGAAAGAATTGGGTGATCATCAGCATAGCTATAAGGGATTGCCAGGCATGATGAAATAACGGCTAACTTACTAATATCAGAAAATTTCGTATCAAAAAATTTCATAATAGGAAGCTCGGCTTTGCGGGTAAGAAAATTTAAGGTTGTTAGATACGTCCCATCGTAATATTCAAAGCGCAACAGACCCGGCAAACTATCATAAGTTTTATTGACAATAAGTATCATAAAGTGCTGAAAAGTATAATTTTGCTGTTCATCTAATGAACTATTTTGGTTTTCCTCGGCAGAGATAAAAGGATCATGGTTATTACTCCACCGATTAATCCCCAGAATGCAGCGCCTACGCCAAGTAATGTCACACCGGAAGCGGTGATCAAAAATGTGATTACCGCGGCGTCTCGTTGCTTTTCATTTTGTAACGCTTGTAGCAGGCTGCCAGAAATTGTTCCAAGCAATGCTAATCCGGCAATAATATGAATAAGCGCCGCCGGTAGGGCGCTGAATAACATACTGATTGAGCCACCGAACAGTCCCGCTATCAGGTAAAACACGCCTGCTACGGCAGCGGCCATATAACGGCGATTTGGGTCAGCGTGAATTTCCGGGCTCATACAAATTGCGGCCGTAATGGCGGCAATACAGACGGAAAAACCACCAAAAGGTGACAAGATCAGTGAAATGAGCGCAGTCCAGCTTATCAGTGACGAAACAGAAACCGGATATCCTGAGGCTTTTAGTGTGGCGATGCCGGGCGCGTTTTGGGATGCCATTGTGACGATGAAAAATGGAATACCGACACTCAATAACGAAGAGAATGTGAAACTGGGTGTAATAAATTCAGGGGTGACAAATGCGGCTGTAGATTGTTGTTCAAAGTGAATATCTCCCTGTAAAGCGGCGATAATCAGCCCTGATAATAGTGTTAAGATGATGGTATAGCGGGATAAATATCTGCGTGCCAGAAGATAAGTCAAACACATTCCGGCAGTCAGTACGAAGTTGACCGAAAATGAAGAAAAAGCATCCAAACCAAAGCGTAATAGAATACCGGCTAACATGGCTGCGGAAAGTGCTTGTGGGATATAGTTCATTAATCGAGCAAACAGGCCGGTAATACCGCACAGCAAGATCAGCGCTGAAGCAAAGATAAAGATACCAATGGCTTCGTTGATTGATGTTCCAGGTAGCGTTGTCGCCAGTAGCGCGGCGCCCGGTGTTGACCATGCGGTAAGGACGGGGGTGCGGTAATAAAGCGATAGCCCTAGGGAGCTGATACCCATTCCAAGTCCTAGCATACTTAGCCAGCCGCCGATCTGTAGGGTGGTGGCGCCCGCCGCTTCCGCAGCTTGAAAGATAATTGCCGCTGAACTGGTATATCCGACTAAAACAGCGACAAATCCGGCGGTAATTGCCGGAAAAGAGAGGTCACGCAGAGAAATTGTATGGCGCATGGTGGTCTCCATTTAAATTATTTTGGTTAAAAGTATCTGAATTTGGCTATAATTTAGCTAACTATCAGCGTAAAACAGATTTATCGGTAGTGAACTTCCTTGTACAAACTTTGATGATGACAAGATAACGGTAGAATCTGCCAGAATTTCAGGTAATTTACTGTGATCAGAAAAGTAAGGATCGCAATGGCAAATAAGTCATGATGAATTTCATTCGAAAAATTTGAAGCTAAAAATAACTATATTCTATAATTAATTCTTATAATTATATGGAGCCTGCTAAATGGAAAACTGTGTTCGCCCTGTTTTAACGTTACCGGATAATGCGGAACGATTATTATTGCACTCTTGTTGTGCTCCTTGCTCTGGTGAAGTGATGGAAGCGCTACATGCCTCTGGAATTGATTACACCGTCTTTTTCTATAATCCGAATATTCATCCAAAACGGGAATATTTAATTCGCAAAGAAGAGAACATTCGTTTTGCGGAGCAACACAATGTGCCATTTGTGGATGCGGATTATGACAGCGATAACTGGTTTGAACGTGCTAAAGGTATGGAACTGGAGCCAGAAAGAGGTGTTCGCTGCACCATGTGTTTTGATATGCGTTTTGAGCGTACTGCTTTGTATGCTTATGAAAATAATTTCAGTGTTATTTCAAGCTCGTTGGGCATTTCTCGTTGGAAAAACATGCAGCAGATAAATGATTGTGGAAAACGAGCGGCAAGTCAGTATCCGGGGATTCAATACTGGGATTACAACTGGCGTAAGCAAGGTGGTTCAGCCCGGATGATCGAAATCAGTAAACGGGAAAGATTTTATCAGCAGGAATATTGTGGTTGTATCTATTCATTGCGTGACACGAATAAACACCGTAAATCTCAGGGACGGGATATCATCAGGATTGGTGTTAAATATTATGGTGATGAAGATACCGAAGGGGCTTGTTAAGCTTTTCACGATAGCCTGTTGAGGGGGGGATTTTCCCCCCTGAATTTACAGTTATGACGTTACTAAACTTGTGTCATAACGATTGCGGCACATTAGTGGCGTCAGTCTGGGAAACTCAGTGAGCCTTCTTAGCTTCTTTGCTTGCTGCCTTCTGATGTGAGTGTTGTTTAGGTGCGGTTTTGTCGGATTTCTTCCCTGCTTTGGTATTTTCCACATGGGAAGGGGTAGCCTTGGTATCCGAAGATTGGGTTACGGGAGTGCTAGGTGCAGCTAATACTGCGCCAGAGAATAACAGTGATAATACAGTTATAGATAAGCCTAAACGTGTCATGATAATTTTCCTGTGTTTTAACTTTAGTTTCATTTGCTGGAATACATTTTGAGCGACTAAGTAAGCTACTTGCTATTCCAGATCTGTCTTAACGCCCGGATTTGCCTTAACGCTCAGTGAGTATACGGGCTTGATCGTTAATTCAGCAATTTAAGATAATGCATTTTTATAGGTTTTTATAATTCGTTGAAGAATCGTTGAAGTTTTTGGGCATAACTTGCCTGATAACAGAGAGTGTTTATTTAAAGCGATAGGTTCTCTATTGACATGTATACTCCGGGTTTTGTGAGTTGTTTGTGTTAACTGTTCATTCATAAGCAGGTTTGTGCAAGCTATAATTAATTATTATTGCCAGTCTGCTTGCACACTATTTATAACTTATAGGTTATAGCCTATAGGAGATAATCATGTTTTAATGAAAATGAAATAAACGTAGTCTATTTATATAATACGTTATTTATTTAAATAAATTTTCAAAATAATAGATCCCTGGAAGGGAATTCAGTCCGATTTTTGCGATCTGATCAATTGCGAAAAATCCCAAACAGAGCAAGTCACCTATGTTAAAGGAATAAAAAAGAACTCTGATTTATTTATCAAAATGTTAGATGAACTGAATCATCAATATCCCCATGCGGAAACCCTCACATTAATCTTAGATAACTACGGTATTCATAAAAGTCAGAAGGTAAAGGAGTGGCTGGCACGACATCCCAAATTTACTCTGCTGTTTTTACCCGTCTATTCACCGTGGCTAAATAAAATAGAACGATTATGATAATCGCTCCATGAGACAATAACGCGAAATCATTGTTGTCAATTTATGTGGCAGTTGATTAATTATGTTGATGCTTTTTTGGCATCGTTTTCATCACAGCAAAAGTCAGGAAGACAAAAAATAAGTGTGGCGCTATTATGAAACCTTATTTAAAAGGCGACATTGACTTTGATGAAATAAAACGTCAAAGAAAAGATATTGATATATCGGTAAAGGTCAATCGGGAAATAATAATTCCGCGCTATCCTAAGGATAGAGAAGGGATAGAAAAAGCCATTGTGAAACTTCAAGCTAAAATCTCTGAACTGGATGCGATATTAGCAAAAGAACCGCCGCCGGAATGCAGATGGATAATTTCGATTTACTTGCCGTCGATAATCCCATGAAATAAAGATTATTTTCTTTGTAGCGTATGATTAAAACCCCCTTGAGTCGATTTAATTTCATTGGAAAGTCATGAGAATCATGCTTAAAAGAGAAAATTAAGCGACGTAGAGTCAATGGTATTTTGTTTTTTTTATAAGGCATTGTTTTATCTATGTAATTTTTGGGTTGTTTCAAATGTTTTCTGTAAAATTATGGTTTGGATACATCAGGTCGCGACAGTGGCGGATAATTTTTTGTGCGGCGGGCTTAATCGGGTTAGCTATCTTTGGGCTGCGGTTATTGCTCTTTGATTATCGGTGGGAGATATATCATTTTTGGCATCAAGAGCGACTTTCTATTGATAGAGAGCGGCAAACCTGGGCCAGCCGATATATTCCTGTGTTGCACAATAATGTATTTTTATCGGAGAAAGCGATTGCTACGATT
>NZ_RCWD01000057.1:0-22736 GCF_018448965.1 Photorhabdus hainanensis
TAAAAGAGAAGATTAATTTAATGCTTTAACGCTTCAATTTTATCCCGGCTCAGTCCGGTACTGGTGACAATAATGTCCAAACTCACGCCATGCCGTAATAAGGCACGAGCCGTTTCCACTTTACCTTCCTCTCGACCTTCCTCTCGGCCTTCCTCTCGGCCTTCCTCTCGGCCTTCCTCTCGGCCTTCCTCTCGACCTAGCTCAATACCTTGCTTGATACCTCGCTCAAGCCCTTTTTGTTCAAGCTGTTCTGCAATAGTCATCAACATCGTTTCATGCTCCGGAGATTGTTCAATCAGTTGATGGACAAATTGGGAGAGATCCGGCGTATGTCCATTCAGTAAAATATAGCGTAACACCACATTGCGCTGCTCGGTTGTATTATAACCCGCATTCAAGAGTTCCACCAATTGGAGAAGCCATTCCTGCATATCCCGGCAGCGAATATGTTTTTGCACCAGTTCCATCAGGGCAACCCCTTTATGTGTCAGGATTTCTTCATCGCTGAGCACACTGACGTCCACCAACGGAAACGCCTGGTGGTATAAGCGAGCAGCCTGTTCAGGGAGCGTAAAACAATCCAGCCACCGGTTTGAGTAAGGATACGGCCGAATCTCGCCATGATAAAACAGCAGCGGCGCCACCAAAGGGAGTTCGGTATGGCCTTTTTTCAGGTGGGCCGCCATCGCTAACATGGCATAATACATCAGCCGCCAGGCCATCAGCGGGTCAGGAGTGGACTGATGTTCAATCAGACAATAGATATAGCCCTGTCCCCTAGCTGTTTCAACCGAGTAGAGCACATCACTGTGCAGTTGACGTAAATCCCGGTCCACAAAACTGCCGGATTCCAGTTTCAATGTGGCTAAATCACACAACAACTGGATTTCTTCGGGCAGATAAAGGGATAAAAATTCCCTAGCCGTTTCGGGCTGCGTTAAAAAATGCTTGAATAACGCGTCATGGTGAGGCCGTTTTTCTTTCTTTGCCACAATCTGTTTCTCTGTCTTATCAGTTAGTCATTATCACTCATAGTATCTCTGGGAGACCCACAACCAAGTTACAAAAAACATCTTCCTATATTTCCTCAGACAAATCTTTACCGAATGCATTAATAGAAGAGCCTAAAGAATCAAATACCAGAAAAGAAAAAATGAGAAAACATTATATTTACAACAACTACTCAATGAAAGTCATTCATTTCAATGAGTTTTTAACTTGCATTCGCATAATAATAACCCCTTTATCAAAACATTGATTATTTATATTTTCGTTAATCTTGAATATTCAGATCGAAAAAATTGGACTGAGTTCCATCCAGATGATCTATTATTCCAAAATGTTATTTATATCAAACTATTACTTTATTAGATTTGTAACCTTAATATCAATAAAATTAAGTTTTACTTTCCCATCACAATTAAATAATTTAACTTAGTAAACAATGTAAATAAATCAATAAATGCTATTTTTTACAGTTCAATATAGAAATATCGAAAATTAAGTAAAGGAACTTTTAGTGATACATTCATTGTCAGAGGGAAGAAACAAACCCTCTGCCTTTCTTCGACAACCATTAATATTCATAATTAATCCAAATCAAGCGTTAATCATTTTTAGCAGCCATTATTGAGGCTGAAAATGGCACCAGTAATAATTACAATGACTGAGTGGTAATGTTAAATTGGCCTCTGATGTGAATTAAAATAACATTTATTAATATTGTTCTCATCAAATTTTAGCTAAAACATTAAAGTTTAACAACACCTTAATATTTAATTACCATAAAGGAGATATAATAATGAATACAAATACCTATTTATTTCTTAACTCAGAAAATATTAAATACCATGATGATCCACAAATCAACAAAGGGGACACTCCCCAACTTATCAGTAAAGACTGGCCTAACCTTCCTGTCGAGTTTCAACGACATATTGACGATGTGATTAATTTAAATGGTTATTTATACTTCTTTAAAGGCTCACAATATCTTAAATTCGATATCGCAAAAGCTCAGGTAAGTGAGGGACCAAAACACATTATAGAAGGATGGCCTGGATTGAGAGGCACCGAATTTGAAAATGGGATAGATGCAGCTACCGAGTTTGTCGATACAAAACGAGATGTTGTCTGTTTCTTCAAAGGGCGAGACTGCATTGATTATACTGTCAGTTCACACACGATTAGTAAGAAAACTATTTCAGATAGATGGGAGACTATCGAAAAATACGCAGGATTCAATGCAAATCTGGATACCGTTGTTTTATGGAAAAGCATTGCAGGTTCTCTTATTTACTTCTTCAAAGACAACCATTATATCCGATACAATACAAAATCAAATACTATTGATATCGGGCCTACATCCATCCAAACTTATTGGCATGGCGTCGCTTTTAATAAAGTTCAAGCTATGGTATCGGTTGACGCAGATTTATTAGGTAGTCAAAACTGCGGCGGAAAATGTGGTACCAGCGACACCGGTAAATATTGTTTCCAATTACCTCAGAATACCAAATTTAGGCTGACAGCCTACACGAATACTGATGTTCATCAACAAACGGTAAAAGTCTATATTGACGATCTTCTGGTAGATACATTAACCGGCAAGGGGATAGATAACCTGATAGCGACTAAAACCCATGCATCCGGTACAGGCAAAATCTGTATTGAGATTACAGGTAATGACAAACCCTGCAAACTCCGTTATTTCGATAACACTCTTGAGGGAAAACCCGGAACCGTCATTATTGGAGCTGAAAATGGCTCAGCCAATAAGTACAAGGATAGTGTCATCATTCTGAACTGGTGAGTTAAAGATTTTCACTAGCGATAAACTCTGTCAATAATTAAAGCGGTATTATGCCGCTTTTTTTATACGCCATATTTGGCAACGCCAATAAGATTATAATCAAAATCACTTTTCTATATTACAACAATTATGGGGCCAGGAAGAAAGCCCCTTGGTATATATCACACAAGATGGTTAAATAATCAGACTCAGTATTCCATATTAAAAATCTTGAAAAAATATAGCTCGATCAAACGGTGTTCGGTAAAGAGAATTTTGTTGATCTACTGTGGTAGCCTGAGAAGACATACCAGAAATAATCCCTATCTGACCAGACGCAAGATTTCCCGTCATCAGCGTGTTCATATTATATTGGCAAAGCTCTACCTTCCATTTATCTGCCACAACATTATACCACTCAATGATTAATGTACCGTTATTTGCCGCAAGCAATCCAATACGCCAACGTGACCAAGAATTCTTCGGCCATTCATAACTCAGTGGAACACCATAAGCACTACCTAGCGTCGGCTGCCCTTTATAAATACCATCCGTTTGTTTGCCAACAAAGTTTACTGCCTGAATCACATTAGCCGCCTGAAGATTCCAAACCATGACATAAGGCGTCGCCGTGTCAATCGAAGTACCTAATGAAATGTTCGATGGCATCCATTGAGTCTTACCTTTATACCCACCAGTCAAGTGAATCGCCATATAGCCATAACCAATATTTTGATATGTACCGCTTGCACTCGTTTTGTTGGATAGCACACTCACTGAAATGTCAGGATATGGATTACAAAACAGGTCAAGCTCACAATAACAATGTCTGGCATCAACCGGTGTGTCTGTTGCAATCCCGAGACAATGACTACCGATATTGCCAAATTTAGACAAAGTTTGTGCCTTGAAAGCTTTTCTTCCCCCAACACTGATGATATCCCAAGCGCTAGTCCCGTAACCTGAGTCCTTAAACAACACGCCAGCTCTCTGTGTTGTCGCATCTATCCATCGACCTTCAGGATATAAATTTGGTTCCCATACCGTTATTGGAACCGCAGTGGAATTAGAGAAACTTTCAATTGAGATTGAACTTTCATGTTGTTCTAATTTCATGACTAAAATATCTCCTATAAAAAATAAAATTACATATTAATCTTGTATTTTATACCTCAGATAAGTTCATCTTTAATTCTTAAATAAAGTAATCCACATAAAATCCAACAATATTAAATCCATTAATGAGTTATTAATATATAGTCTTGCTTATAACCTATCATCAGGATTAATTTAAATAATATAAACTTCCCTATTCACCAGACAGATGATCAATATGGCAGAGTTAAATTGACGTATCTTAATATTATTTCTATCTATTTTGGTTATAAAAAACAAATTTAAACAACATATTAAATCCCAATCACCAACAAGGATATATCAATGAATACATCAAGTTATCTTTTCCTTGGCTCAGGAAATATTAGACACAATCAGAAATCGTATGAGGCAGACATCGGTTATCCCCGGCCTATAAATAACGATTGGCCTGATCTTCCTATCGAATTTCAAAGACATATTGATGATGTAATTAATTTAAATGGTTTTTTGTATTTTTTTAAAGGCTCACAATATCTTAAATTTGATATCGCAAAAGCAAAAGTGATTGACGGACCAAAACCTATTATAGAAGGATGGCCGGGATTAGCAGGAACGGAATTTGAAAACGGGATAGACGCCGCCACAGAATGGCCCTATGTAGAAAAGACGGGTATGACAGATGTCGTCTGTTTCTTTAAAGGCAGTGATTGTATTGATTATACGGTGAGTTCACATACTATTAGTAAAAAAACTATCGCAGATAGATGGGGGATAACAGAACAATACTCAGAATTTAGTGAAAATCTGGATGCAGCTATTTTATGGAAAAATATTGGTAGCCCTTTTCTGTTCCTTTTCAAAGATAATTCGAACATCAGGATTAATCTGAAATCGAATACCATTGATGGTCAAGCACCCATTGGCGCTAATTGGCGTGGAGTGACTTTCAAAAGAGTTCAAGCTGCGACGTCAATTGATATGGATTTATTAGGCAGCGAGATGGGCAATGATAGTAATACCAATACCTATTTCTTTCTTAACTCAGAAAATATTAAATATAATGATCCATTAAATAATATCGATACCGGTTATCCTCAACCCATTCGTAACAATTGGCCTAATCTGCCTATTGAATTTCAAAGGCATATTGATGATGTGATTAATTTAAATGGTTGTTTGTATTTCTTTAAAGGCTCGCAATATCTTAAATTTGATATTGCAAAAACACAAGTGATTGACGGACCAAAATCCATTATTGAGGGGTGGCCGGGATTAGCAGGAACGGAATTTGAAAACGGGATCGACGCCGCCACAGAGTGGATAGATGCAAAAGAAGATATCGTTTGTTTCTTTAAAGGCAAAGAGTGTATTAATTACACCGTTAGCTCACATGCCATTGATAAAAAAACCATTGCAGAAAGATGGAGAATTACCGGGGAATACGCGAAATTTAGCGCAAATTTAGACGCGGCTATTTTATGGCGGAACACCGGTTATTTTATCTATCTTTTCAAAGGTAATGAATATCTCCGTTTACATATGATGTTGAATAGTCTGTATGGTAAACCCGAACTTATTCAAACTAAATGGAAAGGCGTCACTTTCAACAAAATTCAAGCGGCCGTATCAGTTGATCCAGATGTATTAGGCAGTGATATCAATATAAAATGCGGCGGAACATGTGGGATTAATAATACCGGTAAACACTGTTTCCAATTACCTCAAAGTATCCGATTTGGCCTGACAGCCTACGTAAATAGTGACGCTCATCAACAAACAATCAATGTCTATATCGATGACCGATTAGTCGATACTTTAACTGGTAAAGGGATAAGTCACATAACGGATGTTAGGACCTACACATCAGGTACCGGCAAAGTCTGCGTCGAGATTATAGCAGATGGTAAACCCAGCAAACTCCGTTATGCCTATAACACTCTCGAAGCAAAACCGGGATCAGCCATTATCGGCGCTAACAATGGTTCCAATGACAATTATGATGATAGTGTGGTAGTGTTGAATTGGCCATTATCATGAGACAAAAATATATCGCTGTGATATCTGAAAATAGAAAATCGAGTAAACACATCAGAATAACATTCAGATTAACCATTATTAAGGATGTAAAAAATGAATTCAAAAACCTATTTCTTTCTTAACTCAGAAAACATTAGATATAACGACTCAGAAGATAAAGCAGATACCGATTACCCTCAATTCATCAGTCATGATTGGCCTGGTCTCCCTATCGAGTTTCAAAAAGATATTGACGATGTAATTAATTTAAGCGGCTCATTATATTTTTTTAAAGGATCACAATACCTTAAATTCGATATAGCCAAAGCCCTGGTGATTGATGGGCCAAAACCCATTATTGACGGCTGGCCGGGGTTGAAAGGTACTGGATTTGAAAATGGTATAGACGCAGCCACAGAGTGGGTGGATACAAAACAAGATATTGTCTGTTTCTTCAAAGGCAGAGATTGCATCGATTACACCGTCAGTTCACACACGATTAATAAGAAAACCATTTCAGATCGATGGGGCGCCACCGGGAAATATGCAGGATTCAGTGAAGACCTCGATGCTGTTATTTTATGGAAGAATATTACCGGTTCTATTATTTACTTTTTCAAAGATAGTTATTACATCCAATACAATACAAAATCTCATGTTATCGATGGTGAACCCTCCTTTATTCAAGCTTACTGGAACGGAATCACTTTCAAAAAGGTTCAAGCCGCCGTATCGGTTGATATCGATTCATTAGGTAGTGAGTATAAAAACTGTGGCGGAATATGTGGCAGCAATAACACCGGTAAACACTGTTTCCAGTTACCTCGCAATATCAAGCTTAGCCTGTCAGCCTATGGTAATACTACCCACCAGCAAACGATAAAAGTGTATATTGACGATCAGTTAGTCGATACATTAATCAGCCAAGGAGTCAATAGTGTGTTGGGCTTTAAAAATTACTCATCAAGCACCGGCAAAGTCTGCATTGAAATTATAGGCGACGGCAAACCCTGTAAACTCCGTTACGCCTATAACACCCTTGACGAAAAACCGGGAACAGCCATTATCGGCGCCAGCAATGGGGGCAATAATAATTACGATGACAGCATAGTCGTGTTAATTTGGTCACAAACCTGAATCAAAAAGCCAAAAATACGCTACTCTGGCGACATCAGTAGAGATGACATTTATCCATAAATTAAAGCGGTATTGTGCCGCTTTTACTGATATGACACACGGTTACAAATAGAAAAAACATGACTTACCCTTTCAAGTAACATGATAATAGTCGAAACTCGGTTATCCGCCAAATAGCCTCCTATCCGATAAAAATTAATTTTTTGATCTTTTCTTTTCCTATCTCCCGTTGCTATGAATATTCAACAGTGCAGGAATTCGACCCTATTTCACGTCCACAAGGGAGCAGATAAAAGGCGAGATAACCTGTTCATGACAATAACCTAGCCCTGAAATGACACCGGAAGTTATGCAGTAATAGCATAATCGGAAGTAAAGGCATTTCAGGGTAAGCATCAGTTGTTTGAAGAGCAATAGCATATTTTCCGAGGAAATGATGGGTAATATACTTAAATATGGCGATACCGTGACAATATTAAACAGCTACAAAAACTGGAGCGGAGGGTATCTCAGTGTATTTGGCAACGGCAATAAACCCGGAACCAAATATGGCGTAGTAACCGTAGATGCTTCCTTAGCTATTTATGGCGGCGCCTGGAGAATTGAGTCAGCAACAGGAAAGTCTGTCGGTAGTGAAATAATCAATAATGATATTATTTTACTTCACAACCTATATTACTGTGATGGCGGCTATTTACAATATTATGATGTAGTGGATCAAAATGAACAATTAACCGAAATACATCAAGTCTATACCTCAGATACCCGCAAAAGAGCGACATTAGAATGGATTATTTATTGTGAAACCACCCCACCAAATGAAAATATCAGAGAAGGCGATAGTATCTCTCTCTATAACCGATGGGGAGATAAAGGTTTTCTTGATACCCATAATCATGCCAGCGATACAGGTTCGTTATATCAAGTCTTTATGTCCAATAATGCTGCCCGTAAAAGCCATAGCGGCTTATGGAAAATGGCAAAGGTGAATGACCCTTGTCCTCCCCCTGATGTGTTAACCAATATCATGCCATTGTGGCGTAAGATACGGTAACAACAACTCGCTTTATCGCTCAAATGAAGCTGAAATGCCCCGATAAATGTAAGTTTAATTATTTTCAAATTGAAACTATTTACGGGGTTTACTTACCGCTATGATTAAATTAATTTTTTATTCCTACATTAATAAAAATTGAGCTTAACATAATAAGCTTCCACGCTATAAAGTCATGCCTCTATCAATTAACAACTCTTACCAAATAGTAAAAATGATTATAAATACCTAAGATAAATCATGAACTGGTTTATTATCATAAATTATTTTTCATTTTTATAACACTTTTGCTATCAGCACCTTGGATGAAATTTCTCATACGGGTCGTTTTGTTTATCTCTGTATCACCTCAATTGAACCAGCAATAAACAAACAGAAATAAAAGGAATATTTATGAATTGTTACACCAAGAAAGCTAGCTCGATTTTCGTAACTAACCTTCCAAGATGTTCTAATTCTAAACCATGTAATGGTGACTGTTATGCAAAATAAAATATCATTTTTATCAGGTACATCCGAACAGCCCCTGCTTGACGCCGGTTATCAAAACGTATTTGATATCGCATCAATCAGCCGGGCTACTTTCGTTCAGTCCGTTCCCACCCTGCCCGCTAAAGAGGCTCATACCGTCTATCGTCAGGCGCGGCAACGAGCAGAAAATCTGAAATCCCTCTACCGAGCCTGGCAATTGCGTCAGGAGCCGGTTATTAAAGGGCTGGCTAAACTTAACGCACAATCCAACGTCTCTGTGCTTAAAGATGCTTTGGTAGGGAATATTGGCGGTGATGGGGATTTCAGCGATTTAATGAACCGTGCCAGTCAATATGCTGACGCTGCCTCTATTCAATCCCTATTTTCACCGGGCCGTTATGCTTCCGCACTCTACAGAGTTGCTAAAGATCTGCATAAATCAGATTCCAACTTGCATATTGATAATCGCCGCGCTGATCTGAAAGATTTGATATTAAGCGAAACGACGATGAACCAAGAGGTTACTTCCCTTGATATCTTGTTGGATGTGCTACAAAAAGGCGGTAAAGATATTACTGAGCTGTCCGGCGCATTCTTCCCAATGACGTTACCTTATGACGATCATCTGTCGCAAATCGATTCCGCTTTATCGGCACAAGCCAGAACCCTGAACGGTGTGTGGAATACTTTGACAGATACCACGGCACAAGCGGTTTCAGAACAAACCAGTGATACGAATACACGCAAACTGTTCGCTGCCCAAAGTGGTAATCAAGATACGTTCTTTGCCGGAAACACTTTTTATTTCAAAGCGGTGGGATTCGACGGGCAACCGATGGTTTACCTGTCACAGTACACCAGCGGGAGCGGCATTGTCGGCGCACAATTGATTGCCGGTAATCCGGATCAAGCCGCCGCTGCAATAGTCGCACCGTTGAAACTCACTTGGTCGATGGCAAAACAGTGTTACTACCTGGGAGCCACCGATGGTACAAAGATGGGAGATGGTAATGTTCTGACCGGCTGTTTCTTAAGAGGCAACAGTCCAACTAATCCGGATAAAGACGGTATTTTTGCTCAGGTAGCCAACAAATCAGGCAGTACTCAGCCTTTGCCAAGCTTCCATCTGCCGGTCACACTCGAACGCAGCGAGAATAAAGATCAGTACTATCTGAAAACAGAACAGGGTTATATCACGGTAGATAGCTCCGGTCAGTCAAACTGGAAAAATGCGCTGGTCATCAATGGGACAAAAGACAAGGGGCTGTTATTAACCTTTTGCAGCGATAGCTCAGGCACTCCGACAAACCCTGATGATGTGATTCCTCCCGCTATCAATGATATTCCATCGCCACCAGCCCGCGAAACGCTGTCACTGACGCCGGTCAGTTATCAATTGATGACCAATCCGGCACCGACAGAAGATGATATTACCAACCATTATGGTTTTAACGACAGTAGTTTACGGGCTTCTCCACTATCAACCAGCGAGTTGACCAGCAAACTGAATTCTATCGATACTTTCTGTGAGAAGACTCGGTTAAGTTTCAATCAATTAATGGATCTGACCGCTCAACAATCTTACCGCCAAAGCAGCGTTGATGCGAAAGCAGCCAGCCGCTATGTGCGTTTTGGGGAAACCGCCCCGACCCGCGTCAATGTCTACGGCGCCGCTTATCTGAACAGCACGCTGGCAGACGCAGCTGATGGTCAATATCTGTGGATTCAGACCGACGGCAAGAGCCTGAATTTCACTGACGATACAGTCGTCGCCTTAGCCGGTCGCGCTGAAAAGCTGGTGCGTTTATCATCCCAGACCGGGCTATCATTTGAAGAATTGGACTGGCTGATTGCCAATGCCAGTCGTAGTGTGCCGGACCACCACGACAAAATTGTGCTGGATAAGCCGGTCCTTGAAGCACTGGCAGAGTATGTCAGCCTAAAACAGCGCTATGGGCTTGATGCCAATACCTTTGCGACCTTCATTAGTGCAGTAAATCCTTATACGCCAGATCAGACACCCAGTTTCTATGAAACCGCTTTCCGCTCTGCCGACGGTAATCATGTCATTGCGCTAGGTACAGAGGTGAAATATGCAGAAAATGAGCAGGATGAGTTAGCCGCCATATGCTGCAAAGCATTGGGCGTCACCAGTGATGAACTGTTCCGTATTGGTCGCTATTGCTTCGGTAATGCAGGCAGTTTTACCTTGGATGAATATACCGCCAGTCAGTTGTATCGCTTCGGCGCCATTCCCCGTTTGTTTGGGCTGACATTTGCCCAAGCCGAAATTTTATGGCGTCTGATGGAAGGCGGAAAAGATATCTTATTGCAACAGTTAGGTCAGGCAAAATCCCTGCAACCACTGGCTATTTTACGCCGTACCGAGCAGGTGCTGGATTGGATGTCGTCGGTAAATCTGAGTCTGACTTATCTGCAAGGGATGGTGAGTACACAATGGAGCGCTACCGCCACTGCGGAGATGTTCAATTTTTTGGAAAACGTTTGTGACAGCGTGAATAGTCAAGCTGCCACTAAAGAAACAATGGATTCGGCATTACAGCAGAAAGTGCTGCGCGCTCTAAGCGCCGGTTTCGGCATTAAGAGCAATGTGATGGGTATCGTCACCTTCTGGTTAGAGAAAATCACAATCGGTAGTGATAATCCTTTTACACTGACGAACTACTGGCATGATATTCAAACCCTGTTTAGCCATGACAATGCCACGCTGGATTCCTTGCAAACCGACACTTCTCTGGTAATTGCTACTCAGCAACTTAGCCAGCTAGTGTTAATTGTGAAATGGCTGAGCCTGACCGAACAAGATCTGCAATTACTGACAACCTATCCCGAACGTTTAATCAACGGCATCACGAATGTTCCTGTTCCCAATCCGGAGCTATTACTCACGCTATCACGTTTTAAACAGTGGCAAACTCAGGTCACCGTTTCCCGTGATGAAGCGATGCGCTGTTTCGATCAATTAAATGCCAAAGATATGACGACTGAAAATGCAGCTTCACTGATCGCCACATTGCATGAGATGGATAAAGGGACAGTAGCGCAAGTTAATACCTTGTTATTAGGGGAAAATAACTGGCCGAAAAGTTTTACATCACTCTGGCAACTTCTGACCTGGTTACGCGTCGGACAAAGCCTGAATGTCGGTAGTACCACTCTGGGCAATCTGTTGGCCATGATGCAAGCAGACCCTGCCGCCGAGAGTAGCGCCCTATTGGCATCGGTAGCCCAAAACTTAAGTGCCGCAATCAGCAATCGTCAGTAACCGGATAAGAAGGAATTGATTATGTCTGAATCTTTATTTACACAAACGTTGAAAGAAGCGCGCCGTGATGCATTGGTTGCTCATTATATTGCTACCCAAGTGCCTACGGATCTGAAAGATAGCATCCAGACCGCCGACGATCTGTACGAATATCTGTTGCTGGATACCAAAATTAGCGATCTGGTTACTACTTCACCGCTGTCCGAAGCGATTGGCAGTCTGCAATTGTTTATTCATCGTGCGATAGAGGGCTATGACGGCACGCTGGCAGACTCAGCAAAACCCTATTTTGCCGATGAACAGTTTTTATATAACTGGGATAGTTTTAACCACCGCTATAGCACTTGGGCTGGCAAGGAACGGTTGAAATTCTATGCCGGAGATTATATTGATCCAACATTGCGATTGAATAAGACTGAGATATTTACCGCGTTTGAGCAAGGTATTTCTCAAGGGAAATTAAAAAGTGAATTAGTCGAATCTAAGTTACGTGATTATCTAATTAGTTATGACACTTTAGCTACCCTTGATTATATTACCGCCTGCCAAGGCAAGGATAATAAAACTATTTTCTTTATTGGCCGTACACAGAATGCACCCTATGCATTTTATTGGCGGAAATTAACTTTAGTCACTGATGGCGGTAAGTTGAAACCAGATCAATGGTCAGAGTGGCGAGCAATTAATGCCGGGATTAGTGAGCCTTATTTAGATACGGTAGAATCCTTTTGGGAAAATAATAAGCTGCATATTCGCTGGTTTAATATTACTAACGAAAGTGATCACTTATCTAAAACTGAAAATGTCTGGGTTATGAGCAGTGACTATAACTGGACTTCAAAGAAAAAAGAAAAAAGCACCCAGCTTATCTTTAGCGATTACACTAGACAAGGAGCAACTGGTTCATCAAGCCCAACTGAAGTAGCTTCACAATATGGTTCTGACGCTCAGTTAAATATTTCAGAAGATGGAAAGGTTCTTACTTTACAAAATACTGGTGGAGCTACTCCAGAAACCGGAGTAACGCTGTGTTATGACTCATCAAAAGCGGTAATCAAGAGTCTGCCTAATACAGGAAGTGCAGATTTACCTTCAAAAGATTATTTAGACATTAAGTTACGCATGTGCCATGACACAAGCTATAACAATTACAATTATTGTAGTTTTAATCTTACGGCATATATATTTACCTCCTACGGCACATTCTCATCAGACGGCAAGAAATTTACACTACCTTCTAGTGAAGTAATAAATTTACACCTCCCTAATTATGTAGATCTCAACGCGCTATTAGATATTAGCCTCGATTCACTACTTAATTATGACGTTCAGGGGCAGTTTGGCGGATCTAATCCGGTTGATAATTTCAGTGGTCCCTATGGTATTTATCTATGGGAAATCTTCTTCCATATTCCGTTCCTGGTTGCGGTCCGTATGCAAACAGAACAACGTTACGAAGACGCGGACACTTGGTACAAATATATTTTCCGCAGCGCCGGTTATCGCGATGCTAATGGCCAGCTCATTATGGATGGCAGTAAACCACGTTATTGGAATGTGATGCCATTGCAACTGGATACCGCATGGGATACCACACAACCCGCCACCACAGATCCAGATGTGATCGCAATGGCGGACCCAATGCATTACAAGCTGGCGATATTCCTGCATACCCTTGATCTATTGATTGCCCGAGGCGACAGCGCTTACCGCCAACTTGAGCGTGATACTTTAGTCGAAGCCAAAATGTACTACATTCAGGCACAACAGCTACTGGGACCGCGCCCTGATATCCATACCACCAATACCTGGCCAAATCCCACCTTAAGTAAAGAAGCTGGCGCCATTGCCACACCGACACTCCTCAGTTCACCGGAAGTAATGACGTTCGCTGCCTGGCTAAGCGCAGGCGATACCGCAAATATTGGCGACGGTGATTTCTTGCCACCGTACAACGATGTACTGCTCGGTTACTGGGATAAACTTGAGTTACGCCTATACAACCTGCGCCACAATCTGAGTCTGGATGGTCAACCGCTAAATCTGCCACTGTATGCCACGCCGGTAGACCCGAAAACCCTGCAACGTCAGCAAGCCGGAGGAGACGGTACAGGCAGTAGTCCGGCTGGCGGTCAAGGCAGTGTTCAAGGCTGGCGCTACCCACTATTGGTAGAACGCGCCCGCTCTGCCGTGAGTTTGTTGACTCAGTTCGGCAACAGCTTACAAACGACGTTAGAACATCAGGATAATGAAAAAATGACGCTACTGTTGCAGACTCAACAGCAAGCCATCCTGAAACAACAGCACGATATACAACAAAATAATCTAAAAGGATTACAACACAGCCTGACCGCATTACAGGCCAGCCGTGATGGCGCCACATTGCGGCAAAAACATTACAGCGACCTGATTAACGGCGGTCTATCTGCGGCAGAAATCGCCGGTCTGACCCTGCGCAGCACCGCCATGATCACCAATGGCGTTGCAACGGGATTGCTGATTGCCGGCGGAATCGCCAATGCGGTACCTAACGTCTTCGGGCTGGCTAACGGTGGATCGGAATGGGGAGCGCCATTAATTGGCTCCGGACAAGCAACCCAAGTTGGCGCCGGCATTCAAGATCAGAGCGCCGGCATTTCAGAAGTGACAGCCGGTTATCAGCGTCGTCAAGAAGAATGGACATTGCAACGGGATATTGCTGATAACGAAATAACCCAACTGGATGCCCAGATACAAAGCTTGCAAGAGCAGATCACGATGGCACAAAAACAGATCACGCTCTCTGAAACCGAACAAGCGAATGCCCAAGCGATTTATGACCTGCAAACCACTCGTTTTACCGGGCAGGCACTGTATAACTGGATGGCTGGTCGTCTCTCCGCGCTCTATTACCAAATGTATGATTCCACTCTGCCAATCTGTCTCCAGGCAAAAGCCGCATTAGTACAGGAATTAGGCGAGAAAGAGAGCGACAGTCTATTCCAAGTTCCGGTGTGGAATGATCTGTGGCAAGGGCTGTTAGCAGGGGAAGGTTTAAGTTCAGAGCTACAGAAACTGGATGCCATCTGGCTTGCTCGGGGTGGTATCGGGCTAGAAGCCATCCGCACCGTGTCGCTGGATACCCTGTTTGGCACAGGGACGTTAAGTGAAAATATCAATAAGGTGCTTAACGGCGAGAAAGTACCTGCGTCCGGCGGCGTTACTCTGGCGCTGACAGGGGATATCTTCCAAGCAACACTGGATTTGAGTCAGCTAGGTTTGGATAACTCTTACAACTTGGGTAACGAGAAGAAACGCCGTATTAAACGGATCGCCGTCACCCTGCCAACACTTCTGGGGCCATATCAAGATCTTGAAGCTACTTTAGCAATGGGTGCGGAAATCGCCGCCTTATCACACGGTATGAATGACGGAGGCCGGTTTGTCACCGACTTTAACGACAGCCGTTTTCTGCCTTTTGAAGGTCGAGACGCAACAACCGGCACATTGGAGCTTAATATTTTCTATGCCGGTAAAGAGGGAGCGCAACACGAGTTGGTTGCGAATCTGAGTGACATCATTGTGCATCTGAATTACATCATTCGAGACGCGTAAATTTCTTTTCTTTGTCGATTACAGGTCCCTATCTGGGGCCTGTTATTAAGGAGTACTTTATGCAGGATTCACCAGAAGTATCGATTACAACGCTGTCACTTCCCAAAGGTGGCGGCGCTATCAATGGCATGGGAGAAGCACTGAATGCTGCCGGCCCTGATGGAATGGCATCCCTGTCTCTGCCGTTGCCCCTTTCGACTGGCAGAGGGACGGCTCCTGGATTATCGCTGATTTACAGCAACAGCGCGGGTAATGGGCCTTTCGGCATCGGCTGGCAATGCGGTGTCACGACCATTAGCCGACGCACCCAACATGGCATTCCACAATACGGTAATGACGACACGTTCCTATCCCCACAAGGCGAGGTCATGAATATCGCCCTGAATGACCAAGGGCAACCTGATATCCGTCAAGACGTTAAAACGCTGCAAGGCGTTACCTTGCCAATTTCCTATACCGTGACCCGCTATCAAGCCCGCCAGATCCTGGATTTCAGTAAAATCGAATACTGGCAACCTGCCTCCGGTCAAGAAGGATGCGCTTTCTGGCTGATATCGTCACCGGACGGCCAACTACACATCTTAGGGAAAACCGCGCAGGCTTGTCTGGCAAATCCGCAAAATGACCAACAAATCGCCCAGTGGTTGCTGGAAGAAACTGTGACGCCAGCCGGTGAACATGTCAGCTATCAATATCGAGCCGAAGATGAAGCCCATTGTGACGACAATGAAAAAACCGCTCATCCCAATGTTACCGCACAGCGCTATCTGGTACAGGTGAACTACGGCAACATCAAACCACAAACCAGCCTGTTCGTACTGGATAACACACCTCCCGCACCGGAAGAGTGGCTGTTTCATCTGGTCTTTGACCACGGTGAGCGCGATACCTCACTTCATACCGTGCCGACATGGGATACAGGTACCGCGCAATGGTCTGTACGCCCGGATATCTTCTCCCGCTATGAATACGGTTTTGAAGTGCGTACTCGCCGCTTATGTCAACAAGTGCTGATGTTTCACCGCACCGCGCTCATGGCCGGAGAAGTCGGCGCCAATGACACCCCGGAATTGGTTGGACGCCTAATACTGGAATATGACAAAAACGCCAGCGTCACCACGTTGATTACCATCCGTCAATTAAGCCATGAATCGGACGGCAGCCCAGTCACCCAGCCGCCACTAGAACTAGCCTGGCAACGGTTTGATCTGGAGAAAATGCCGACATGGCAACGCTTTGACGCACTAGATAATTTTAACTCGCAGCAACGTTATCAACTGGTTGATCTGCGGGGAGAAGGGTTGCCAGGTATGCTGTATCAAGATCGAGGCGCCTGGTGGTATAAAGCTCCGCAACGTCAGGAAGACGGAGATAGTAATGCCGTCACTTACGACAAAATCGCCCCACTGCCTACCCTACCCAATTTGCAGGATAATGCCTCATTGATGGATATCAACGGAGACGGCCAACTGGATTGGGTTGTTACCGCCTCCGGTATTCGCGGATACCATAGCCAACAACCCGATGGAAAATGGACGCACTTTACGCCAATCAATGCTTTGCCCGTGGAATATTTTCATCCAAGCATCCAGTTCGCTGACCTTACCGGGGCAGGCTTATCTGATTTAGTGTTGATCGGGCCGAAAAGCGTGCGTCTATATGCCAACCAGCGAAACGGCTGGCGTAAAGGAGAAGATGTCCCCCAATCCACAGGTATAACCCTACCCGTCACAGGGACCGACGCCCGCAAACTGGTGGCTTTCAGTGATATGCTCGGCTCCGGCCAACAACATCTGGTGGAAATCAAGGCTAATCGCGCCACCTGTTGGCCTAATCTGGGACATGGCCGTTTCGGTCAACCCCTAACCCTACCGGGATTCAGCCAGCCCGAAAATAGCTTCAATCCCGAACGGCTATTTTTGGCGGATATCGACGGCTCCGGCACCACCGACCTTATCTATGCGCAATCCGGCTCTTTGCTCATTTATCTCAACCAAAGTGGTAATCAGTTTGATGCCCCTCTGACATTAGCGTTGCCAGAAGGCGTACAATTTGACAACACTTGCCAACTTCAAGTCGCCGATATTCAGGGATTAGGGATAGCCAGCCTGATTCTGACTGTGCCGCATATCGCGCCACATCACTGGCGTTGTGACCTGTCACTGACCAAACCGTGGTTGTTGAATGTAATGAACAATAACCGGGGCGCACATCACACGCTACATTATCGTAGTTCCGCGCAATTCTGGTTGGATGAGAAATTACAGCTCACCAAAGCAGGCAAATCTCCGGCTTGTTATCTGCCGTTTCCAATGCATTTGCTATGGTATACCGAAATTCAGGATGAAATCAGCGGCAACCGGCTCACCAGTGAAGTCAACTACAGCCACGGCGTCTGGGATGGTAAAGAGCGGGAATTCAGAGGATTTGGCTGCATCAAACAGACAGATACCACAACGTTTTCTCACGGCACCGCCCCCGAACAGGCGGCACCGTCACTGAGTATTAGCTGGTTTGCCACCGGCATGGATGAAGTAGACAGCCAATTAGCTACGGAATATTGGCAGGCAGACACTCAAGCTTATAGCGGATTTGAAACCCGTTATACCGTCTGGGATAACACCAACCAGACAGACCAAGCATTTACCCCCAATGAGACACAACGTAACTGGCTGACGCGAGCGCTTAAAGGCCAACTGCTACGCACTGAACTCTACGGTCTGGACGGAACGGATAAGCAAACGGCGCCTTATACCGTCAGTGAATCGCGCTATCAGGTACGCTCTATTCCCGTAGATAAAGAAACCGAATTATCTGCCTGGGTGACTGCTATTGAAAATCGCAGCTATCACTATGAACGTATCATCACTGACCCACAGTTCAGCCAGAGTATTCGGTTGCAACACGATATCTTTGGTCAATCACTGCAAAGTGTCGATATTGCCTGGCCGCGCCGCGAAAAACCAGCAGTGAATCCCTACCCGCCTACCCTGCCGGAAACACTATTTGACAGCAGCTATGATGATCAACAACAACTATTACGTCTGGTGAGACAAAAAAATAGCTGGCATCACCTGACTGACGGGGAAAACTGGCGATTAGGTTTACCAAATGCACAACGCCGTGATGTTTATACTTATGACCGGACCAAAATCCCAGCCGAAGGGATTTCCCTTGAAGTCTTGCTGAAAGCCGATGGCCTGCTAGCAGATGAAAAAGCGGCCGTTTATCTGGGGCAACAACGGACGTTTTACACCGCCGGTCAAGCGGAAGCCGCATTAGAAAAGCCCACGTTACAGGCGCTGGTCGCGTTCCAAGAAACCGCCATGATGGACGATACCTCATTACAGGCGTATGAAGGCGTGATTGAAGAACAGGAGTTGAATACCGCGCTGACACAGGCCGGTTATCAGCAAGTCGCGCGGTTGTTTAATACCGGATCAGAAAGCCCGGTATGGGCGGCGCGGCAAGGTTATACCGATTACGGTGACGCCGCACAGTTCTGGCGGCCTCAGGCTCAGCGTAACTCGTTGCTGACAGGGAAAACCACACTGACCTGGGATACCTATCATTGTGTAATAATACAGACTCAGGATGCCGCTGGATTAACGACGCAAGCCCATTACGATTATCGTTTCCTTACACCGGTACAACTGACAGATATTAATGATAATCAACATATTGTGACTCTGGATGCGCTAGGTCGCGTGACCACCAGCCGGTTCTGGGGCACAGAGGCAGGACAAGCCACAGGCTATTCCAACCAGCCCTTCACACCACCGGACTCCGTAGATAAAGCGCTGGCATTAACTGGAGCGCTTCCCGTTGCCCAATGTTTAGTCTATGCCGTTGATAGCTGGATGCCGTCGTTATCTTTGTCTCAGCTTTCTCAGTCACAAGAAGAGGCAGAAGCGCTATGGGCGCAACTGCGTGCCGCTCATATGGTTACCGAAGATGGGAAAGTGTGCGCGTTAAGCGGGAAACGAGGAACAAGCCATCAGAACCTAACGATTCAACTTATTTCGCTATTGGCAAGTATTCCCCGTTTACCGCCGCATGTACTGGGGATCACCACGGATCGCTATGATAACGATCCGCAACAGCAGCACCAACAGACGGTGAGTTTTAGCGACGGTTTTGGCCGGTTACTCCAGAGTTCAGCTCGTCATGAGCCAGGTGACGCCTGGCAACGTAAAGAGGATGGCGGGCTGGTCGTGGATGCAAATGGCGTTCTGGTCAGCGCGGCTACAGACACCCGATGGGCCGTTTCCGGTCGCACAGAATATGATGACAAGGGCCAACCTGTGCGTACTTATCAACCCTATTTTCTGAATGACTGGCGCTACGTTAGCGATGACAGCGCACGAGATGACCTGTTTGCCGATACCCACCTTTATGATCCACTGGGACGGGAATACAAAGTCATCACCGCTAAGAAATATTTGCGAGAAAAGCTGTACACCCCGTGGTTTATTGTCAGTGAGGATGAAAACGATACAGCGTCAAGAACCCCATAATTTTACATAGTTTTATCCGTTGCCCCGCGATACATTGCGGGGCAGTATCCAATCAACTATGAAAATTCAGCATTTCCGGTAAGTTCCACCGCTCTCTTTAATAATGCATGTCGCCTTTCAAAGAAACCTGCATATTGACAGAATTAAAGATTAAATATCAACATCAATGTTCTTTCTTGGTAAACGCCGAAATAGGATCAGGTGTCGGGACAGAGCTATCACAATTATAATGCTCTCCTGTCAATCCTATTTTTTTGCAAGCCGTAGACAAAAGATCATTAGGTGTTGCCCACTCATCTTTCCAGTTATTACCGTCATAACGTTCATTTTTAAATAGATCCCACATTATAAGGCCCGTTTTACCATATTTGATCGTACCATCTAATATGCTGTTGAGAGCTGCCTTCGTGAGCGGCAAATTACCGGTTGCGGGTTTACCCACTTCAAACCCAACCGTAATAGGCGGCAAAACTAATAATTTTTGCGGTTGAACTGATGCCTGAGCATAATTACGCGCTCCTTTCAGTTTGACATGGAAGGTGACTACTTCATTACCTGATTTAAGCCAATTAATATATTGACCATAATAATATTTAACCTGTCCAGGAAGGTCACAAGGAATATATGTCTCACCTCCGCCAATAAATCCACAATCTTTTTCACTTAAATCATAGGTCATCACACCAATATAACTGAGTCGGTTGATCAAATCGGGATAACTCAGCGCAGTATTATAAATCAAACCATAGAGGTTTCCTCCCCACCAGGCGCCACCATAAATATCACTATTTCTCGCATTAGTTCCCCAGTTAGCGGACATATTCGGGATACCTCCCGTTGCAGGACCTGCGGTACTTAGCTTAAGTGATGGTTTAACGGCATTAATCGAAGTGTAAAGAGATTTTAAAATAGCGGCGAACTTATCCACGGTTACAGGCATTGCACGGGGAATTTTTTCTGCGCCAGGGACAATCTTCATTGACGCATCATAAACATAACCGCCGAGTCCCTTTGCTATTAAAGTCGATGTAATAAGAGTTTCGCTGTTATTAGGGGGAACATTGATTGAGTCAGGGGTTAATTTCCAGCTTTTTGCATTAATATCAGCGTGCCAGAACTCTTCATAATCAACATCAATTCCCTCGACTCCCAAGTCAGCAGCCAAATTGACAATATTTCTATATGCCTTATCTGCTTCTTTGCCCGTAATAGTACTGTCAAATCGAGGAATTTTGGTCAGGGGATTAGGGAATATATCATAAACCGCACCGGGTTCATTACCACAAGCCTCTTTTTTGCCGGCGGTTACATCATAAATTTTCGGATAACAACTAAAATTCCATCCACCTACAGCGATATAAGTACTCACTCCATGAGATTTTAAATCAGCAATAACACCTTTCAATGCCACAAAATCGGCCCTGGCATTTTCAGCCTCTTGGGTGCTAATACTTTGACCAGAAGTACAGGTATAACCAAACAATCCTGAACATTTCAGGCTATTTTTTTCATAATTAATAAAACCAGGCTGGACAAAAGATAATACCAACGTATTAAAGTTACTCTTATTTCTGGAAATATCGCTACTTAATTTTTTAAAATTATCCAGGCTGGCATAATATTCCTTAGTATCAACCTGCGCAGCAGGTCCACTCAGATAATATGCAGATATTTTAGGATTGGCGGCAATAACATTTCCTGACATGAAAGCATAAAATACAGAAATTGCTAATAAATATCGATTTAATTTGTATTTAGACATATATCTATCTCCACTTGGTTAACATTACTTTTCCGATTACAGCCAATGAGTTAGCATGACACCTCATTGCCTTTTCATCATGAATGGTATAAGTTTTTCCCTAATAGAGCGTTAATATGTTCAGTCTGTTATTATAGACTGTGATGTAATTACTAAACTGTTATATTGGCATTAATTATTTCAATGCATCAATTTCATAATAGTGTAGTTTTCACTATTTTCCACAAAAGAGATAGAAATTAGTTGTAATAATATTTCTTTCTAATCTATCTAAATAAAAGACAATATTATTATATGATAATTCCACTAGATTATATTTATGCCAATTAAATAAGGTTTCATAATAGTGCCACACCTATTTTTTGTCTTCCTGGCTTTTGCTGTGATGAAAACGATGCCAAAAGAGCATCAACATAATTAAGCGACTGCCACATAAATTGACAACAATGATTTCGCGTTATTGTCTCATGGAGCGATTGTCATAACCGTTCTATTTTATTTAGCTACGGTGAATAGACGGATAAAAACAACAGAGTAAATTTAGGATGTCGTGCCAGCCACTCCTTTACCTTCTGACTTTTATGAATACCGTAGTTATCTAAGATTAATGTAAGGGTTTCCGCATGGGGATATTGATGATTCAGTTCATCTAACATTTTGATAAATAAATCAGAGTTCTTTTTTATTCCCTTAACATAGGTGACTTGCTCTGTTTGGGCATTTTCTGGCATTCATTTTGAGGTATGGGTGCTATGATTGACATCACTCAGTCCGTGTTGGGATTTGGGATTTTTCGCAATTGATCAGATCGCAAAAATCGGACTGAGTTTCCTTCCAGTGATCTACTATTTTGAAAATTTATTTACCTGATAATAACTGGAGAATAATCGCCATTTATCGCCGCCGATTGATGCCGTCAAATAAATTATTATTCTGCCCTCCAGTCATCGTTATTTCGCTTTCTCACCCGCTCAGGCAAGGTATGTCCCCTATTCTCCTCAAAAATGGTT
>NZ_RCWD01000058.1:0-21318 GCF_018448965.1 Photorhabdus hainanensis
TACAGTAAAATGCCGATATTCAAGATCGGCATTTTTGTTTTTATTTTTACTGAATGGACATACGCCGGATCTCTCCCAATTTGTCCATCAACTGATTGAACAATCTCCGGAGCATGAAACGATGTTGATGACTATTGCAGAACAGCTTGAACAAAAAGGGCTTGAGCGAGGTATCAAGCAAGGTATTGAGCTAGGTCGAGAGAAAGGTAAAGTGGAAACGGCTCGTGCCTTATTACGGCATGGCGTGAGTTTGGACATTATTGTCACCAGTACCGGACTGAGCCGGGATAAAATTGAAGCGTTAAAGCATTAAATTAATCTTCTCTTTTACAGTAAAATGCCGATATTCAAGATCGGCATTTTTGTTTTTATTTATAGGGAGCGGAATGGCACCTTATTAAACATAAAATTATCCATCAGCATCTTCTATTATTACTGACATAAATGGGTATCGTGTGGCGAAGGGCAGCGCTGATGGGTATTTAAAAGGGCAACAGAAACTATAGTGATACTAGGAAAAAACCAAAAACATTATTTTCATGCTGAAACTCTTACATTGATTTTGGATAATTACAGTATCCATAAAAGCCGACTGATCAGTGATTGGCTAGCCCGTCATCCTAAATTTAACCTATTGTTTTTACCTGTTTATTCTCCCCGGCTGAATAAAATTGAGCGTCTGTGGCGATCCTTGCATGAAACGGTGACACGAAATCATGGCTGTTAGTATATGTGGCAGTTGTTTGAGAAAGTGAAAGCGTTTTTAAATTCATTCCTCTACATGAATAGCAGAGAATAAAAAGAGTCGGTGTATTATAATTGTGAATCCAGGGATTGTTTTTTATCACCAAACCGGATTGGTTGCACCCAAAATAGAATTTAGCTTTTGCATCGAAACTGTTAAATTTCAAACTTTCGGGATATAGTGGTGGTCGTAGTGTCAACTTTGATCATAACACCTTTATTGAGATAAAATTCATTTTGATTTCCAATGAATCATAAGGCAACAACACAGTGAAAACAGGGCTAAAACAACGCTTTCGTATGCTAATAGGATTAGCAGTAATACTGTTCATAATCCAATTGTTTGATACTTTAACCGGTGGCGCGCTAAGCAATTTCGGCATCATTCCCCGATATTCCCGAGGGTTAATTGGTATTCCGCTATCTCCATTCCTGCATGGCGACTGGGGGCACTTATTCAGCAATCTCCCCGTATTATTAGTGTTGAGTGCGTTACTAATGGCACACTCCATACGTTATTATGTGATAGCCAGCCTGTTTATTATCCTTGTGGGCGGAACATTAGTCTGGTTATTTGGGCGCACGGCTATTCATATTGGCGCCAGCGGATGGATTTTTGGTCTATGGGGATTGTTGCTGGCTAACGCCTTTTTCCTGAGAAGAATAAAAGATTTCTTCTTTGCGATTTTGGTGTTTGTGTACTACGGCGGGATCGTGTTTGGTCTGTTACCGTGGCAAGAGGATATTTCAACGGAAGGACATATTTTTGGTGTGATATCTGGGTTGGTTTTCTCTTGGCTATCGAAGAGATGGATAATAGAGAGTCATTAGTTTTATGGCATCGGGGATAGGCCGTAAGTAGATTATCCCCATTTCAGATATTCATTAATAGTATACCCTATGGATTCCAAGATGGAGCGCGACGGCAAGGGAGCGAATCCCCGGGAGCATAGATAACTATGTGACCGAGGTGAGTGAGTGCGGCCAACAAAGAGGCAACTTGAAAGATGACGGGTATAAACAGTAAAAAAATAAACTTGGTTACCTTTATTCTAGGAATAACTGAATGACCATTTAAAATGGAATGACGAATTAGGGTGTTTAAGAGTACGATATTGCGATTTTAGCCCTAATCTCATTTCTGAATTAAGAACCATATTCTATATCATTTGAAAGAACTCAATTTATCTCTCACTTTATTAACTCTGTTTTTTAAACAGAATAATGAACTATTTCCATGAAGTAAGAATTTTATTTGTGTTTTAAAAAAAACCAAATAATATAACGTCAATAAAAGTATAAATAGGACATATTCAATGCGTAATAGACTTTTTCTTTGGTTACTTGCCTTGCCGTTAGTATTAAGTTGTTATGGTGGCTGGCAATATTACCGAACCAGTGAACTGACTGAATCCCTCGATAGTATTAAATTGTTACATGCCAAAGCGACACAGTTGTTGCAAACCAATCCCAATATCACCATGAAATTCGGCGACACTTCTTTTACCGTCAATCAAATTCTCAATAGAACAGATGAAATAATTAACAGCAGAGAAGCCACATTCAGCGAGTTTCAGTCAATTTTAGATCTAGGGACGATTGGCGGCGGTGTATTATCACTACTGTTAGGGGGATTCGCGATTTTGCTATGTATGCGTAGTGGTAATGTGGCCCGCAAATCCCGCGATGAATTATTGAGGGTATTTGATCATTGTCGCCGGTTGCTGCCTTTTATTCTTGTCGGGCAGATGACATTGATTGGCCTCACTGTTTTTTCCCTGATCAGCTACGAAATACTTTGGTTTATTGGTAATTTTGAAATGAGAGGTGGCGGGGCAAAAATTGTTGCTGTTGCGGGCGTGACAGCATTGGCAATTCTGTGGTGCATCATTAAGGGTATTGCGAAACTCAAACACTGTTTTGTTATGTTCTCCCCTTCGGCCTCCCATTTGATGGGAAAATCCGTGACTCCGGAGGAAGCTCCTGGCCTATGGCAATGGATCAATGAGCTAGCTGAACAAGTCGGTACAGCGCCGCCAGACAATATTGTTGTCGGTTTGACGGAATGTTTCTTTGTGACTTCCTACCCTGTTTGCATCAATAATGAGCAGGTACTTGAAGGTCGTACCTTATATTTTCCGCTAATCTACGGAGCATTGTTGAGCCGTGAAGAATCCGCAGCGGTGATCGGTCATGAATTGGGGCACTTTACCGGTGAAGATACTACCTACAGTCTCCACTTTTCACCTATTTACGCAGGCATGAGCCGCAGCATCGATGTGATGATCAGTAACATTAAGGATAGAGAAGATTACTATAGCCGTCTGGTGATGAGTCCTTCCATTTATTTGGGTATCTTCTTCATCCAACAATTTGATTTTGCGGTGAATCATTGGAGCCGTATCCGTGAATATGCCGCCGATGCTGTGGGTGCCAGGTTGAGTAGCGCTCAAGCTATTTCTAGCGCTTTATTGCGTATTTCTGCGGTGAGCGAGCCAATTAACCAGCAATTGTCAGTGTTGTTTGCAGGTAAATTGAAAGCCGATGATCTATTGCCTGTCATTATTGATAACTTGCGCGAAAATGGCATTCCTGATGCGGGCCAGTTCTTGGAAAATGAGCTTACTCACCCTACGGATACCCATCCAACAACTAAATCACGTATTGAAGCATTAGAGTTACCGATAGAGCAGGAATTGCTGGATTATGCTTCGCGTCCGGTTGAAGCAGGACATTACAATAATATTGATGATCTATTTACTGATGCTAAAGCGCTTTCAGTGGAATTAACACAAAACCTGTCAGGTGAAATTGATGAGTATTATCAAGAGCAGAAACAAATTTGGGAAGAGCAGGCGGTATCGGCATCTGAAACTACCACTTTGACCGTATCCAGTAAACGTAATCTTATGTTTATTTCGCCTTTTATTTTTATGATTATGGTGGGCAGTGGGTTCTTTTTGTCTTTCGCTATAAAAGAAACCAATTCAGAGCATATATTAGAGGCAATTTTTTTAGTCTCCGCATTAATTGCTTTAGTCAATTTACCTTGTTTGTTATTCGCAATTATCATCTATAAACGCTGCAAAAACAGCATGATAATTTGGGAGCCAACAAAAATCAGCGGCCCTGATTTTCAGACATCTTATCCTCTGCATAATATCATTGATTTCAATTATACGACTTTTGATTCCTTCTTCTTAAAAGTGAGGACATTAACGCTTGAGCTGGCAGATAATGCCACTCTGCCAGATATGACGCCTAAAAAACGATTAGGTAGAGGAAAATTACGGAAGAAAAAACGCCATCTCTTTTATGGTTTTCTAGGAACGCTGAAAGCCAATGGCAAAAAAATATCTGATGGAGAAGTTATTGAAATGATCCATAACTATCTTCAAGCCGCTCATGCCCGACATGCTTTAAATCAGCATCAATCCGATTAATAACAACAACCAGCCCGTTTATTTATAATAACGGGCTGGTAATAATGAAATATAACCACTGATTTTTTAACTTCGTGCAGTTATATCCATTTCAACGCGGCATCATCTACAGGCTGCCCCAAAACTTGTTTATCTTTTTTGTAATCATGTGGAATCCGCCAGGTTGAGCTATATCCCTGACGAGGAAGCAAGTCCTTTGCACGTTTTACGTAACCAGCTCGCAAGGCGCCAAAAATATGCTCGTCCTCCTGCATCTCACCCCGTTCAGCATGTGGCGTCACAACGGTAGCGCCACGACGGTCCATTTCGTTCAACAAACGGCAGATATAATCCGCGGATAGATCAACTTTCAACGTCCAGGCGTTATTGATATAACCAAACAGACAGGCAAAATTGGGGACATTCTGTATCAACGTTCCCTTATAAAGCATGCGATCATGAGCTTGCTGTTTTTGCCCATCAATAGAGAGTTCAATTCCACCAATAAAATGTAATTTCAGCCCAGTCGCTGTAACAATAATATCTGCGGGTAATTCCTTACCTGATTGTAATAAGATACTGTTTTCAGTTATACGTTCAATATAGTCAGTAACGATAGAAGCTTTACCTTCTTTTAGTACCTTAAATAGGTTATTACTGGGAATAAAACAGAGCCGTTCATCCCACGGCATGTATTTTGGCGTCAAATGTTTCATGTCAAAATCTGGGCCGACACGTTTGCGAGCAGATGACAGTAAAAGTGATCTCAATAAATTAGGTAAATGTCGACTTGTTTTATAAACTAAGCGCTGGAAAAAGAGATTGCGATTTCTACTCAATGTGTAAATCCAGCTCTGTGGAATAATGCCTTTGCAGAACTCTGCTATTTTATCTCTTCCTGGGATTGAAAGAATATAACTCGGGGAGCGCTGTAGCATCGTGATATGGGCAGTATCATGTGCCATTGCAGGCAGTAAAGTGACTGCTGTTGCGCCACTACCAATGACAACAACCCGTTTTCCTTTGTAATTCAATTCCTCAGGCCAGAGTTGAGGATGAATTACCGGGCCTTTAAAATCTTTAATGCCGGGGAATTCAGGTAAATGAGGTTCATCATAGTTATAATAACCTGTTGCCGCGACGAGAAAACGACAAGTAAATTGCTGAGTTTCTCCACTGATTTCGTCAATCGCGGTAACGGTCCACTGGCGAGCCGCATTTGACCAGTCAGTATGCGTGATTTTTAGCCCAAACTTTATTTTCTTATCAAGGTCATACTCTTTTGCCGTTGCATGGATATAACTTCTAATTGAAGGCCCATCGGCAAAAACACTGGTATCCGTCCAAGGGCGGAATTTATAGCCATAGCTCATCATATCTGAATCTGAGCGAATGCCGGGATAGCGAAATAAATCCCAAGTACCGCCTATCCTCTGGCGACGTTCTAAGATAATGAACTTCTTATCAGGACATTTCCTTGTTAAATGACATGCTGTACCAATGCCTGCAATACCAGCGCCAATAATCAAAACATCATAATGGTTATTCACTGTCTCTCTCCTACAAGGTCATTTTTTGATGAGTTGAAACTCACCTAGCTAAAGCAATGTGATTCTTGTCATTATTGACATTAGCATAGCAATATGAAATTGCTTTAGTCTTACATTGCTCATTACCAGTATTTGGTGTGTCAATATTCCCTGCCGCCACAAGTAAATAATTAGCCTGAGAATATTTTCACCCTTTAATATGAATATTGAGTGCCGTGTTTAAATCACGTTATAGACGAAACAAACACAACCAAAAATTTTCTCAAGCATTTTTGTCTGCTCTTGAATCAATATTGTATGATACAAGGATTTCGAAGTGAACCTGACAGAACTTGGCGGAAGGGAGATAAGATGCATTTTATTGATTGAATATCTTTCCAAAATTTAGATCTTAGTCATTCATGGGGAGGTTTTTAGGTTAATTCGATAAAATAATCCAGAGAACAGGATATTCTCTGAATTATTTTAAAGATGTGAAGTTGTTCAATGGGTTTTAATTTTTACTTATTGCTGGCTGATCCCGCCTAATCATTTTCATATTAGGGGCCAGTTCAATACCACCACGCTATCGTTATAATTTCCCTCGGTACCACTTTCAGCGCCAATAATGACTGAGCCGGGTTTTCCGTCAAGGGTATTATAGGCGTAACGGAGTTTACAGGGTTTGCCATCTCCTATAATCTCGATACAGACTTTTCCTGTACCGGATGTATAGGCTTTAGTATCTATTCTTTTGCCGGTTAATGTGTCTACCAGAAGATCGTCAATATAGACTTTTACAATTTGTTGATGGGTGGTTGTATTTGTATAAGCTGTCAGACCAAATCGAATACTTTGAGGTAATTGGAAACAGTATTTTCCGGTGTCATTGGCGCCGCATGTTCCGCTACAGCCTCCATTATTTCCTCGGTCACTGCCTAATAAATCGATGTCAATCAATACCGCTGCTTGAGCTGTTTTGAAGGCTCCTCCGGTATAATTAGTAACAGGAGCTGGTCCATATACAGTATTTGATTGTGGATTAAATACCATATAATGATTATCTTTGAAGAGAGCAATCGCAGAATTTATTCTCCATGTAGCAGCATCCAGGTTTTTACTAAATTCTGGGTATTTCTTTGTTACTTCCCATCGGTCTGAGATAGATTTTCGCTTAATCGTATGTGAGTTTACGATATAATCAATGCAATCACTGCCTTTAAAGAAACAAACACTATTTGTCGTTAATTCTATGGCTGCATCTATCCCATTTTCGAATTCGGTTCCTTTCAATCCGGGCCATCCTTCTGCAATAGATTTCGGTCCATCAGTTACCTTAGCTTTTGCGATATTGAATTTAACGTATTGCGAGCCTTTAAAAAAATATAAATAACCATTTAAATTAATCACGTCATCAAGATGTCTTTGAAACTCGATAGGGAGATCAGGCCAATCGTTACTGATAGGTTTAGGGTAGTTTGTATCTACTTTACGTAATGTGTCATTATATCTGCCGTTATCTGCATTAAGGAATAAATAAACATGTAGATTCATTAATATATATCCTTCATGGTTTTTAAGCTTGTGATTGATTTTGCACATTTGTTAAGTTTTCTGTTCACAGATAAAATATAGCAATAATAATATTAAAACTATTTGGAGAAACAGAAAAATTCACACTGTGAAAACTAATATAAAAGATAGATTGTGGCAATGCTATATATTAATAGATTATTTATTGATTTGATGATGTTGTTTTTTTGCAAAAATTCAAATATATACTATGAGGTAAGGCTTATATTGCGAAATTAAATTTCAAAACACTATTTTATATCTATATTTAATTTGTAATTATAACAATAACATATTAAAAATATATTAAATTGATAATATATTTATATAAAAAGCGGCATATAATACCGCTTTAATGTATTAATGACTTCTTGTACTGAAATTAATAGAGTATTTTAGACTAATTCGCCAGTGGCCAATTCAATACCACCACGCTGTCATTGTAATTATTATTGGCATCATTTTCGGCGCCAATAGTGACTGTTCCCGGTTTTCCATCAAGGGTATTATAAGAGTAACGGAGTTTACAGGGTTTGCCATCCCCGATAATCTCGATATAGACTTTTCCTGTACCTGATGTATAAGCTTTGGTATAGGTTCCTTTGCCGGTTAATGTGTCTACCAGAAGATCGTCAATATAGACTTTTACGGTTTGTTGATGGGTGGTTGTATTAGTGTACGCTATCAGACCAAATCGAATACTTTGAGGGAGCTGGCAGCAATATTTACCGCCGTCACTCGTACCACATTCTCCAGCACAATTGGAGGGTTTGGTAACCGGAAGGCAAGGATCTTTAACTTGTGTCATTTTCCACAGGCCGGTATAGGGCTTACGGAGATTATTAGCGGAAGTATATACATGACATACTGTTTCAGGGACGCCAACCCAACCATTAGTATCAAGAAAGCCTCGGGTTCCCCATCGGTTATATAGAGTAATGCTTTCATCTTCTTTGATTTTTCCATCAATAGATGGCATGTCAGAATAAATAATCCACTCTAATGCTTCTGGGCGGATGTTTTTATCTGATGTGTGTATCGGGTATATTTCTCCTTCTGGAACCTGTTGACTTGATGGTGAATAATACCCTAAGTAGCCGCCATCACATTGATAAAGATTGTAGAGTAAAATAGTATCGTTGTTAATAACTTCACTGCCGATAGGTTTTCCCGTTCCTGATTCAATTCGCCAGAATGTTCCGGCTTGAGTGGTGGTTATTACAGTATATTTTCCATCTGAAATACCACTCGCTCCATATACACTGAGATATCCACCATCCCAGTTTCTGAAACTATTTAATATTTTTACGGTATCGCCATATTTAAGTATATTCGCCATAATTTCTCCAGAAAGTTTGTTATCTATTTCTAATCGTTGATATATCCCTTGAAATTGTTCTGAGTTTATTCTAATTACCGCTCAATAATCCTTTAAGTTGAGCCATTGTGATAAGTAGGGGGCTTCATTTTTGTGGTGCTTAGTCGGGACAGCAGTAGCGATAAACGCCTACGGATTGAGTATCAATCCTAATGATTATTCGGTAAAGGCAGTGCCTTTGTTACCTACTTCCAACAATGAGTTAGGCTGCTGAAATTGTTGTTGCTTGACGATGTTACTTTACCATCATCAGCCTCATTCCAAGCCTGATTACGCCGTGCATTCACTGGATGATACACGGTGCTTTTTTTTGCTCTGCATGTGAGGTAAATTGCTTACCACGTCGATGAAATTTAAGCCAACAGGAATTGGGACTCATAATGTCGAAATCAATTGGAAATAACCAGATAGTTGGAACTAATAATATAGTTGTTATTGCGATGGTGGTTGCATTAGTGCAATTTATTAATGCATTAGAGTACATGATGGTCACGCCGCTTTTTGTTTATATGTCGAAAGATTTTCACATGCCGGTTACGATGGCGGGGGTTGTCGCTGGTGTTTATGTCTTCTCCTCGGTATTTTCTGGCCTAACATCCTTTTTCTTTATTGATCGCTTTAATAAAAGAAAGGTTCTCATTTTAAACACGCTGTTTCTCGGTTTAATTACGTTTCTGACGATTTTTGCTTCGGAACCCTACCAACTTATTCTGCTACGTATTATTGCCGGTCTGTTTGGTGGTGTGACATTGGGGGTCGGCATCGGGATCTTACTTAATAACTCCCCAGAAAGTATGCGAGGAAGGGTGTTGGGCATTGCGTTTTCATCTTTTTCATTCGTTAGTATTTTAGGTATACCATTGTGCTTATATTTGGCTGAGAGTTTTAACTGGAAAGTCTCTTTTTTACTCATCGTTATTTTATGTGTAGTGAGTGTGCCTCTGATCCTCTTCTTTATTCCAGGCGCAGAGAAAGTAAAAAATAGTCAGAACAAAATTGTGCTAACCAAAAAAATAACGTTGGCCGGGATGGCAAGCGGCGTCAGTAATTTTAGTCCTTTCATGCTTATTCCGATACTTGCTCCGCTATTAACAAATGTGTTTTATATCCCGGAAAATCAGGTTTCATTGGTATTCTTTTGCGGTGGTATTGCCTCTTGGTTAGGCACTTATTTAACCGGGAAACTTTGTGATAGATATCCGCCTCAGAGAATTACCATCGCTGCCGCGACTTTATTTATTGTTAATATCTTTCTAGGATTGACAGGAAAAGTAAATGGATACGTTTTCTTCTCACTTTTTATGTTCGCGACTTATGTACAGGTGATGGCTGCAAACGTGTTGGCTTCTTACGCATCGACGCCTGAAAATCGAGCGGGCTTTGGTGCCCTCCAGATGGCATTTTCCAATTTGGGTGCCGGTGTGGTGTTTTTCTTCTCTTCTATTTTCTTAGACGGTAAAGAGATTATTGCTGAGAATGTGCGGCCTATTTTCATCCTGACTATGGTCAGCGCCCTGATATTACCTATATATGTAATGAAATTAGCTCAGGTGATGAAAAGAGGGACGAAAAATTTAATGAATAATGCTTAGTGCAATAATTAAGGAAAAATAACGACAGATATGTGATCTAGCCTTAATGGTAAAATAGAGATTTTGCGCTATATTTGAATTTAAGGCTAGTCATTGATATAAGAAGATAGAGGTGATTAGTAATAATTAAATGTTGTTTAAAGTGTAATATCACGGGAGGAAATTAATATTATAAGGATAATTTTGGTCAATGCTGGATGATAGTGTGCGAAAGGATGAACTTATTAATTGATATAGGTGGGTAAAATGGAAAGAAAATCAAATAACGCTCAGAATAAACCAGCTATGAATATTATCGCGGGAGTGACAAATATTAAATCTATTTATAATAAAACGCCTTGTAAAGTTGTCGTTGAACATGGATGTGTTGCCAGGAGAAATTTTTCCGTGGATAAAATGTCTGAATGGCATGGCGATTTATGGGCGCCCTGGATAGGTGATAAATATGAACCTAATAAAGCAATTCATATCTATACTGAAAGGGGATTGAGATCTGAATTCAGATTTAATATTTGGATATTTCAAGATTATTGGAATCCACCAAACGAAAATGCGGTTAAATATTCCATAAATAGGGAATTTAGTTATGATGATGCATTAGAGATCCCTGGTAATAATCGAGGTGGTGGAAATAAAATCTTAACGCTGGAATTTAATGATAATGATATTAATTTGGAAATGATATAGCGTTATAAGATATTGAATATATCGGGTAACGTTCTGTATTAATAGACATCCGTTGAAATGACAGCATTTCTTCGCGTGTTGTTCGGCATTTTTAATTACCAAATTGATAGTTAATTTAGTTGACTATCAAGTTAGTTTTTATTTGGACTAATAACTAACTTATTGAAATGCTGATACGCGTAGAAATCATTTATATCTCTAATGATTAACTCTAAAATACTTATAGTATTAAACTATTTCATTTATTGATTATTGTAATAAAGAGTCAATCTGCTTAATGGGTGGATGATGTAAATCATTTGCCATGTATAGCATGTGTGTTAATACGCTTGTTAATGGAGATTTTTATATAAGTCATCATGTAATTAATAATCAATCTCATTTGAGAAAATAAAATCAAATAAAGTCTTGAAACAAAAATAACAATTTTCCGATGTTTATTGCATATTATTACTGTTTGTTGCAAATTGTTACAATTTGTAATAAATTAAAAGTAAAAAATAGTAACAATTATAATTGGTTATGAAATGTCATTAAGAATTTCCTGAATTTTTCTTATTTTTATTTAATTAATTCTTGTTTAACTTCTGTTGATGTTTTCTCTTTTATTATCATGTGAGTTTAATTTTTTCTTTGTTGGATGTTATCTACCATAATTCCTTCATTGGAATGAGTATAAATTGAGGTTGTTTGCATTGGTTGATTTTGTTAGGTCGTTCGTCAATTAAGGTGCCATTATTCGTTCCCTCATATTGGGTGTCTGTCTAATTATCGATTCGTAACTATCTGATAAAGCGTGTTATTCCGTGAAAATATCATGCCATAACCATGATGTTTTTATTCTATTTTTGCTAGTAAGGAGTTATCAATGACTGCAAGTTTTCAAAATGAAGTTCCTAAGTCGCGTATTAATATTAAATTGGATCTACATACTGGCGGAGCACGGAAAAAGGTTGAGTTGCCGTTGAAATTGCTGGTCATGGGTGATTACAGCAACGGGCAGGAACAGCGCCCGCTTTCAGAACGAGAAAAGGTTTCTATAAATAAAAACAATTTTGACAGCGTATTAGCTGAGTTTAACCCTGCGGTTAATTTGACAGTGGAGAATACCTTGGCCGGAGATGGGAGCGAAGAAAATATCGCTTTCATTTTTCGGCAAATAAAGGACTTCGAGCCTGAGCAGGTGGCGCGACAAATTCCACAACTGCGAGCATTGCTTTCTATGCGCAATTTGTTGCGCGAGCTGAAATCCAACCTGCTTGACAATGCCGCCTTTCGTCGAGAACTGGAGCGTATTCTCCAGGATGAAATGTTGAGCGATAAACTGCGAGCTGAATTGGCGGCACTTACGCTGCAAGAAAGGTCGCCGCAAGAAAGGTAATTGTCACATTATTTTCCGAGATTTAAGTAAGGGCATTTGCATGACTGTACAAGAGCAGGCTACATCTTCTATGGCGACGGCAAACCATCATGCCGGTGGGGTTTACTCGTCTTTGTTTGAGAAGATCAATTTACGTCCGGTGGAGCGATTAAGTGATATTGCATACTTTCATAACAGTGACGCATTGGCGAGCGTGACGGAAGATGAACGGGTGACCGTGGCTGTTAGCGTTCTTCTCGATCTACTGCGAGCCTCCGCTCAAAAAGTTGAACAGTTGGATAAAGCATTGCTGGATTTTGAGATCGGCAAGTTGGATCGCAAAATTGGCCGCCAACTGGATGTGGTGATACATCAACCAGAATTCCAGCGAATAGAATCTGCCTGGCGAGGTCTAAAATTTCTGGTGGATCGAACAGATTTACGCCAGAACGTCAAAATTGAAGTATTGGATATGGCCAAGGATGATTTGCGGCAAGATTTTGACGATACCCCGGAAATTGTTCAAAGCGGTTTCTATCGTCACGCTTACATTCAGGAATACGACACACCAGGCGGCGAACCGATTGGCGCAGTGATTGCCGACTATGAATTTAGCGCCGAATCGCAGGATATCGCCTTATTGCGCAACATTGCCAAAGTCGCGGCAGCGGCGCATATGCCATTCATTACTGCTGTTGCGCCCGCCTTTTTTGGCAAAAAGAGCATGGATGAAGTGGCGGTGATGAAAGATATTGGTCACTATTTTGAACGCGCCGAATACGCCAAGTGGAAATCTTTCCGCGACAGCGAAAACGCCCGTTATATTGGCCTCACCCTGCCAAGAGTGTTGGGACGTCTGCCATATGGTCCGAAGAGTGTGCCGGTGCGGACGTTTAATTATACCGAAGAGGCAAGAGGGCCGAACCGCAATAAGTATTTGTGGACCAACGCCGCTTTTGCTTTTGCCGTCAATATGGTCAGGAGTTTTGTCAAAAATGGCTGGTGTGTGCAGATCCGCGGTCCGCAAGCCGGTGGCGCTATCACCGATTTACCGATTTCTCTCTATGATCTGGGTACTGGTTACCGGGCTAAGATCCCATCAGAAGTGCTGATCCCGGAAACCCGTGAGTTTGAATTTGCCAATTTAGGGTTTATTCCGCTCTCTTATTACAAAAATCGCGATTACGCCTGCTTCTTTTCGGCTCACTCCGCGCAGAAGCCTGCCGTGTATGACACCGGTGAAGCCACGGCCAACAGTCGCATTAATGCGCGTCTGCCCTATATCTTCCTGCTATCACGCATCGCCCATTACTTAAAGCTGATCCAGCGGGAGAACATTGGCGCCACGAAAGATCGGCGTCTGCTCGAAATTGAACTGAATAACTGGATCAACACACTGGTAACGGAGATGAATGATCCCACTGACGACATGCAGGCATCTCATCCGCTGCGTGAAGCACATGTGGTGGTTGAGGATATTGATGACAATCCGGGATTCTTCCGAGTCAAGCTGTATGCGGTGCCGCACTTTCAGGTGGAAGGGATTGACGTCAATTTATCTCTGGTTTCTCAGATGCCGAAAGCGAAATCGTAATCATTTTATTGGGAGTTATGATGAAAATTCTACGTCCTCTCTGGATTGAAGACGCCTTTTTAGCCCCTCAACAGTTTCAGCAACAAGCGCGTTGGGAGGCGCTGACCAACAATTGTATTGCCCATCTGGGGCTGATTCATCCCTGGGGAGTGCTTGATATTCGGTTTGATCAGGAGGCGCTGCGCTTAAACCGCCTGAAAGTTCAGCATCTCAAAGCCCGTTTACAGGACGGGACGCTGATTGATACCGATCATGCTGACAATCTGCCCGCGGCCTGTGATTTACAGCAGGCGGCGCCGGAGGATATGCGCGTTGTTGAGGTATTACTGGCGTTGCCGTTGGAGCATGCCAATGGCGGCAATTGCCGCCAGAGTAGTGAAAGTGTGGGGCCGGGACAACCGCCGCTACGTTATCAGCAGGAGTGGGTTGAGATACAGGATAAGTACGGCGATGGGCGTGAATCCATTGCGGTCGAGCGCCATGCGATTTCCCTACGCTTTCAGCATGACCAAAATGAGGCTTATCTGACATGCCCATTGGCGCGTCTGGTACGTGACGGGCAAAACGGTTGGATGCTGGATAACCGTTTTGTGCCGCCATTGCTCTCTTTTGCCGCCCATCCGCCATTGCTGGAGCAACTTGATCTGTTGTTGACTCAGCTGCGTGCTAAACGCACCCGTCTGATGGGAATGCGCCGTGAAAGCCATCAACGTATGGCAGATTTTGCTGTCGCGGATGTATCGCTGTTCTGGTTATTGAATGCGCTTAACAGCTATGAACCGGTGTTGAGTAATTTTAAAGCCGCGCCTGCGCTGCACCCGGAAATCATCTACCGTGAACTGGTGAAGTTAGCGGGGGCGTTACTGACGTTTTCACTGGAGAGTGATCTCGACGCGATCCCTGATTATCAACACCACCAATTAAGCGACGTTTTCCCGCCATTGATCCGGCTTATCAGTACATTACTTGAGGCGAGTCTGCCATCAAGGGTGATTTCGATTGAGCTGGAAGTGGTACGCGAAAATCAGTGGAGAGCATCACTTCATGATAGGCGATTGTGCGAAGAGGCCGATTTCTACCTCTCTGTGCGATCGTCGATGCCGGCGCATTTGCTACAAACCCAGTTTCCGCAACTGTGTAAAGTGGGAGCGCCTGATGATGTTGAGCGACTGATTAACTTGTCATTGAGCGGCATTCCTTTACATCCGCTCAGTCATGTACCGGCGGCGATCCCGTTGCGATTGGAAAACCAATATTTTGCTTTCGATCTGAATAATCCGATGGCTAAAGCCATGCTGGAGGCGGGAAGTTGCGCCTTCTATGTGCCCGGCACCTTGTCGGGCGTTCAATTAGAACTGTTTGCGGTATTACGTTCATGAACAAAGAAATTTCAATTGATGACCTGATGCTTGACATTGGGATGCTAGTGATTGCGCTAAAGAATGGCGATAAGTCGCTGTACGGCGAGGCGTTATATCAAAAAGGGATTGATTTGGTAGAAAAGGCACGGCAGCAATTAAGCACGAGTGGTATCAGCGAAGAGAACATGGCTCACATCACCTACGCCTTGTGCGCATTGCTGGATGAAACCGTACTCAGACGCCCTGAGCGGGATAACGGCTATGAAACTTGGTCGAAAACGCCGTTGCAGACACGATTTTGCAATAGCAACCATGCTGGAGAACGGCTGTTTGAACGTATACGTCAAGTATTGGATCAACCACAACCCTCTCTGCTGCTATTAGCGGGTTTCCAGCGCGTATTGGCATTGGGTTTCCAAGGAGGCGATCTGGAGAGGATCGCTCAGGAACGCCAGTCATTACTGGATGTACTGACTGATCGTGCCGGGGTAATGGTGGTGGAACCCCATCGGATGATACGCGGCAGTACGGATCGTCATCAGGATCGATATTGGCGTGCACGCTCTCCGTGGTTTTGGGGGTGCCTGGCCGTAGCGGGGGTAGCTTTGGTTTGGTGCGGTCTGCGTCTCTACCTTAAGCAATATTTGTCGCTTGGATAAGGCTAAGGAGAGCAAATTGAGTTGCGTATTAAAACGAGCGTTGTGGCTTTTAGCTTGTGCTCTGGCGGCGCTGTTATGTCTGTTTTTCTTGCCGCTAGGGAAGGTGTCTGCTGCATTGTGGTTGGCCGCGATCTTGATGGTGGCAGTGATTGCCTGGCGGCGGGTTGGACGCGCTACACCTGAAATGTCTCATCAGGACAGTGTTTGCCGCTTGCTGGCGGCATTACCTGCCGCCCTGTGGCGTCAGCCTGTGGTGCTAACCTGCGGCGATAGCGTGGCGACGCTGTTTGCGGAAGGGCCAGTACGTTGCACGCCGCAGGGCTGTTTTATCTGTGTGCCGAGACAAAGTGAGATGAGCGTACTGGTAGAAGCGATTATTGCAGCCAGGCCTGATTGGTGTAGGCAGATCAGCGTGCTATTAACACTCTTTCCTGAACAGCAACGAGATCACGCGGCGATGACGGCAAAGATCAGAGAATTTCGCTATCAGGTTGGCCGTGTTGCTCAACTGACCGCTTGCCATACACCGGTATTGATCGCCGGTTATCTTGATGGCGATATCAGCCCGTGGTTCGAGCTACAGGCAGACAGCTCGACAATGACGGTATGGGGAGAAGAACATGCCGCTGTTGGGATGAATATCTGGCTGACCGAGGGAGACGCGCGGCAACGCGCCACACGTTTACAGCAAGCGATTGCGGCGGCGGCATGGCAACGCTGGATGGTAGAAAACATCTTGAACGAATGCCGATCGCCGGAGCTGGTCAGTCGGCCTTGTTCTCCCATAGCAATGGCGTTGACGTTTCTGCCACAAACGCCACAGGAAAACAACTTATGGACAAAATGGCTGATCGACCGTACCACTTTACCCCGCATTAGCCACAGCATTGCTGAGGCGGTGAACGTATCGCCATTTCCCGATGCCATGTTACGCCTGTTGCCACATCATGTTGGTCATACACCGCACCGACGAGCGGTCATCTGGGGCATTGGCCTGCTGAGCGGATTTGCCTGTCTGGCATTGGCCTCCAGTGTCTGGAACAACTTGCGCCTGTCGCGCCAGATACGCAGTGATTTACAGCATTATCAGATAGTTGATGTGAAAGATAATGGCGCGAAAGTTCAGGCTTACCATCAACTCAAGCTTGATGCGGCATTGCTGGAGAAATATCAACGTGACGGCGAACCGGCGCGCTTAGGGTTAGGGCTTTATTTAGGCGATCGCCTTTATACGCCGCTGATGGATGTGATCAACCATGCAGTGTTACCGGTATCTCAGCCTCCTGTGCCGAAGAGCGGCAAACCGTCGCCGCAGACATTGAACCTGAGCAGCATGTCACTGTTTGACGTTGGACAGTCACGTCTTAAGCCGGAAGCGGCCAAAGTGCTGGTGAACGCATTAATCGACATTAAAGCTAAACCGGGCTGGATGGTGGTGATAACGGGTCATACTGATTCAACCGGCGATGCTGCGAAAAACAGCGTGCTATCACTGGCGCGGGCAAAAGCAGTGCGAGATTGGATATTACAAACCAGTGACGTATCGCCGGCGTGCCTGGTCGTAAAAGGCGAAGGCGCGACGCGGCCGATTGCGACCAATACCACCGCAGCGGGGCGTGCTGTCAACCGTCGGGTTGAAATCAGTCTGATGCCGTCGAACGTAGGCGCCTGCCAGCGACCACAAAGAGAAACAAATGACAACTTAGGACCTTAAATTATGGATACCGTATTTACCGCACTATTGTGCCGTTTAAACCCCTATTGTGCGCGGGCTTTGGAAGCTGCCGCCGCATTTTGCCAGACACGGGCGCATGCTGAAATCACTGTTGAGCACTGGTTGCTCAAGCTGCTTGAGGGCGGCGAAGGCGATATTACAGTAATAGCTCGACGTTATGAGTGGGATATGGATGCGCTGTGGCAGTCGCTGCTGACTACGATCAACAGCTTGCCGCATAGCATCAATCAACGTCCGCGGTTATCAGGCGGTCTGCGTAGTTTGTTACAGGTTGCCTGGTGTGTGGCTTCGCTGGAAGAGGGTAATGAATCTATTCGCTCAGTGCATCTTTTGCAGGTACTGCGCGGCCAACCGGTTTGGTTGCGTACCCATCATACCTGGCCGTTACTCAACCTGAATGTGACGCAACTACAACGTTTGCGCCCATTACTGGATCAACAATCGGACGAGCGCCCGGAGATACAGGTAGCGACGTGTCTGACGGCGGATAGATCAATCGCTGAAATTGACGATCGCGACATAGATAACTATGCGCTAAATCCCCAGCCATTATCATCCGCTTTGCAGAATGTATTGGACAAATTCACGCTGGACATCACTGCCAGAGCCGCTGAGGGCGGCATTGATCCGGTATTTGGCCGTGATAGCGAAATCCGCCAGATGATCGACATCCTATCGCGTCGGCGTAAAAACAACCCGATTCTGGTGGGGGAACCGGGAGTAGGGAAAACCGCTCTGGTGGAAGGATTGGCCCTGCGTATTGTTGAGGGCGATGTCCCCGATAGCCTAAAAACCGTCAGCGTGCGGATGCTGGATCTCGGCTTGTTGCAGGCGGGCGCGGGGGTAAAAGGCGAATTTGAGCAGCGACTGAAAAATGTCATTGAAGCGGTGCAACAGTCACCAACCCCCATTCTGCTCTTTATTGATGAAGCGCACACGCTGATTGGTACCGGTAATCAGGCGGGGGGCGCTGATGCGGCTAACCTGCTAAAACCTGCTTTAGCGCGGGGAGAATTACGTACGATTGCCGCCACCACTTGGTCGGAATACAAACAGTATTTTGAACGGGATGCCGCATTGGAGCGACGTTTCCAGACGATTAAAGTCGATGAACCGGACGATGAGACAGCTTGCCTGATGCTGCGTGGACTGAAAGCGCGTTACGCTCGTTATCATGGCGTACATATTCAGGAAGATGCGGTGAAGGCAGCTGTTGCTTTATCTCGCCGTTACCTGACTGGGCGACAGCTACCGGATAAAGCGGTAGACCTGCTGGATACCGCCAGCGCGCGAGTCAGGAGGAGCTTGGATACGGTACCGGAGGCGTTAACGCAACTCCAGTCTCAATTGACCGCGCTTGAGATAGAACAACAGGCGATACTGGAAGATATTGCACTGGGGCAATGCCATCATTCAGACCGTTTGGCACAAATTGAAATGCAACGTCATGAACTGTGCCGACAGCAACAACAGCGGGATAAACAGTATCAACAGGAAAAACAGTTGACGCAACAGTTGCTCGATGCCCGGCAGGACATCAGCCGACAGCATGATATAGCCCTGTTGCGACAGCAACTGGCGACACTACAACAAGGGCAGCCGTTACTATCGTCGGATGTTGATGTACGTTCCGTAGCAACAGTAATCGCTGATTGGACAGGCGTTCCGTTAAGTAGCTTGTTGAAAGATGAACAGACCGGTTTGTTGCATTTGGAGCAGCATTTAGGGGAGCGGGTTATTGGTCAGGAGGCGGCGCTACGGGAAATCGCCCAGCGTTTACGTGCCGCTAAAACCGGATTGACGCCGGAACAGGGGCCATTGGGCGTATTCCTGTTGGTTGGGCCGAGTGGGGTAGGGAAAACCGAAACCGCGCTGGCATTGGCGGATAACCTGTTTGGCGGGGCGCGTTCGCTGGTCACTATCAATCTATCGGAGTATCAGGAACCGCATACAGTGTCTCAGCTTAAAGGCTCACCGCCAGGTTATGTCGGATATGGTCAGGGGGGGATCTTAACGGAAGCGGTACGTAAACGCCCATATAGTGTGGTGTTATTGGACGAAGTGGAAAAAGCCCATCGTGATGTCATTAACCTGTTTTATCAGGTATTTGATCGCGGCTTTATGCGCGATGGCGAGGGGCGCGAGATCGATTTTCGTCATACTGTCATCTTAATGACCTCGAATCTGGGCAGTGATCAACTGATGGCGTTATTGGCGCAACAACCTGACGCCCCGAATGCCGCGTTGCATGAGCTGTTGCATCCGATGCTGCGTGATCACTTCCAGCCGGCTCTGTTGGCTCGCTTTCAGACCGTGATTTACCGCCCGTTACAGGCTGATGCGCTCAGACGCATTGTTGAAATCAAACTGGAACAAGTTACTCGACGTCTTCATCGCCATTATGGCCTGACTTGCACGGTGGAAAGCAGCCTGTACGACACCTTGGTGAATGCTTGTCTGTTGCCGGACAGTGGAGCGCGTAATATCGACAGCCTGCTCAACCAGCAAATTTTACCGGTGTTATCACAGGCGCTGTTGGAACGTTTGGCCCATCACAATAAACCTGTTGGCGTAACATTGGGTTTCGACGAAGAAGAGGGGATCACTCTTGCTTTTACTGATATTGAACCGATCGCTTCATTGGATATCGAGGACAAATAAGTCATGGTTAAATGAAAAGAATGGTTAAATAAATTGTATGAAACTGTACATGGGGTTCTTCCCTATATCTGATGGAATAAGACGTTCGAACATAAAATAACGTGGCATGTCGCCCGAATGAAAAGGTATTAAAGAGATGAAAGCAAAAAATGTAACGATAGAAAAAGAGCGGGATTTATCGAATAACGAAGCAACGACGGGTACGCTTTCTCTTCCTGAAAAACACAATTGGTTGGCGCGTAAATGGAAATGGATGACTATCTGCTTTATTCCGGTTTTCATCGTCGGCGCATTTGCGATTGTCATGGGCGTAATTAAATCTTCGGAACCCTATAAGAAAGCTTTATCGCTGGCACAAAGTAATCCTATTGTGAAAAATATTTTAGGCCAGCCAATTAAAACAGGATGGTTTGTTTCTGGCAGTGTGAACGAGAGAGAGGCGGAATTGGACATTCCTATAAAAGGAAATCGGTCTGGCGGTACGGTGCATGTTGATGCAAATAAGTATGCAGGACATTGGCGATATAAAAATATTACTGTTCAACCTGATTCAGGTGGGCAATTGATCGATTTACTGGCCGTCGATAATCCCATGAAATAAAGATTATTTTCTTTGTAGCGTATGATTAAAACCCCCTTGAGTCGATTTAATTTCATTGGCAAGTCATGAGAATCATGCTTAAAAGAGGAAATTAAGCGACGTAGAGGCAATGGCATTTTATTTTGTTTTATAAGGCATTGTTTTATCTATGTAATTTTTGGGTTATTTCAAATGTTTTCTGTAAAATTATGGTTTGGATACATCAGGTCGCGACAGTGGCGGATAATTTTTGGGGTGGTGGGCTTAATCGGATTGGCCATCTTTGGACTGCGGTTATTGCTCTTTGATTATCGGCCGGAGATATATCATTTTTGGCATCAAGAGCGACTTTCTATTGATAGAGAGCGGCAAACTTGGGCCAGCCGATATATTCCTGTGTTGCACAATAATGTATTTTTACCGGAGAAAGCGATTGCTACGATT
>NZ_RCWD01000059.1:0-20128 GCF_018448965.1 Photorhabdus hainanensis
AGAGGGTGTCGCAAAAGTTAACCCTTATCAGCTAATATCAGTTAAGCTCTGGGTTAATATTCCAAACGAGACCTTCTATGACTCAATTCCTACGGCAACTGACACCTTCCGTTCATACCGGGCGTCAGTTTGTCACCGCTCAGCAACTGTACTGGAAGGAACTCTTTCCCTCCATGACTATTTGAAGCAAGTGGGGGAACGCGCGGCATTTATTGTCTCCGATATCCTTGATGAGCAGAATTGGGCCCCTTTCGAACGCGATTACGCCTCATCCGGTAGAGCGCCGTATTCCCCACGTTCCATGATGGGCATTCTGCTTTATGGACTCATGAAAGGGATCAGTTCTCTCAGAGGACTTGAACGGCTGGCACGTCTGGATTTGGGATGTCTCTTTGTGAGTCATGGCATTACTCCTGATCACGCCAGCCTTAGACGTTTCATCTATCAACATCAATCCACGCTGACGGACTCGTTTTTTGAAGGGGTAGCCTCATCCGTATTACATCACAGTCAATCCGATGTTTCCTGTCTGGCGGGGGACGGAACCGTGATAGAAGCGGCGTGTTCTCACTATAACCTCCTGACTCAGGAAGCGATTTTGCGAGAAAAAAAGCGTTAACTACCGCCCCCGCCAATCCCCAAAAAGCAGATAAAATCAGGCGACTGGAACAATCTGCCGCCGTCTTACAAATCCGACAAGAAAATCGTGAAAAAAACGGTAAAGACGCCAGCCAGTTACGTATCAACCCGATAGAGCCAGAAGCGATGATCCAGCGGCTCAAGCGGGGACGGGGATTTTCCAGTGCGTATAAACCTTCCGTTTTGGTCAATGAGGCCCGTATCATTGTTGCTCAAACAGTCGATCCTTCCAGTGAAACACGAGTTGTCGCGGATTTACTGGCTCAACATTATCGGCTATCAGGGTGTCATCCCAAAACCCTCTTACTGGATGCGGGTTATTTTCATGATGAGGTTATCGCTGAGGCTCAAAAACACGCGATCCTGTTGTTCTGTCCTGAAGGTAATGACCGACAGAGCCCAAGAAAAATCTACCCAAAATCGCGGTTTATTTATCATGCGGAGAAAGACCTTTATATCTGCCCGGCCAATGATAAGTTACTTCATGTCAGTACAGTAAAACCGTCCGAAAAGAGCCGTGGGCATCGGGTTTACACGGGAGCAAATTGTGCCGATTGCCCGAAAAAAGAAAAATGTACGCAAGCGAAAAAGGGCAGAAAAATTAAACGTTACCCGGAAGATGAAGCGCGGGATAAACTGCGTTCACGTATGACCAACCCGGAGTCAAAGCGGATATTGAGTCAACGAAAAGTCATGGTAGAACCGATATTTTCTGCCTTACGGGGTATCCAGGGACTGGAGCGTTTTCGGCGCAGAGGTTTATCGGCAGTCAGAGTGGAATTTACCTTGCACGCCATAGCGTATAACTTATCAAGGGCCGTTGCCCTGATATTATGGGCTATTTTTAGCCTGTCATGGGTTGTCAGTCCCAATAACAGGCAATAAATCTCTGTGGGTTTATTGTCAATGCCGGCCTTTTGCGACACCCTCGCACTGGCGAGGGTTTACGGCGGATTTTGCTAAATCTGACAATAATACCCTTTCATATCAAATTTATCTCACTTAGAAATCGCTATACTTAATCCAATACAAATAGTAATAAATAGCTGTCCTTAATCGTTAAAGCACAGGATTTTACCTACAAAATCTTGCTATATAAGAAACAATAACAACAACATTTAGGAAAGTTACGACGATTTTGCTTACTAATTAATTTAACTTAAATAATGGAGAAGCACAGTGCAAATCTTTAATGCCGATCTCGCTATTATCGGAGCCGGAGGCGCTGGTCTACGTGCCGCAATTGCCGCCGCTGAAGCTAATCCTCAAATGAAGATTGCTCTGATCTCAAAAGTTTACCCAATGCGTAGCCACACTGTGGCAGCGGAAGGTGGATCAGCCGCAGTCACCCAAGCTCACGACTCCTATGATTTCCATTTCAACGACACAGTATCCGGTGGTGATTGGTTATGTGAGCAAGATGTTGTTGAATACTTCGTCGAACATTGCCCGACAGAAATGATCCAGCTAGAGCAATGGGGCTGTCCGTGGAGCCGTAAAGAAAATGGTTCCGTCGACGTGCGTCGTTTTGGTGGTATGAAAATAGAGCGTACTTGGTTCGCTGCGGATAAAACTGGCTTCCACATGCTGCATACGCTATTCCAGACTTCCCTTAAGTACCCTCAAATCCAGCGCTTTGATGAACATTTTGTCCTCGATATTCTGGTGGAAGAAGGACAAGCACGCGGTCTGGTTGCACTAAATATGATGGAAGGCGCCAGAATTCAGGTAAGAGCCAACGCCGTCATTATGGCAACCGGTGGTGCAGGCCGTGTATACCGTTACAATACCAACGGCGGTATCGTGACCGGTGATGGTATGGGCATGGCATTCCGTCACGGCGTACCACTGCGTGATATGGAATTTGTTCAATATCACCCAACCGGTCTGCCTGGTTCCGGTATCTTAATGACAGAAGGTTGTCGTGGTGAAGGCGGAATTCTGGTCAACAAAGATGGCTACCGCTATTTACAAGATTATGGCCTCGGCCCTGAGACTCCATTAGGCAAACCTGAAAACAAATATATGGAACTAGGTCCTCGTGACAAAGTTTCTCAAGCTTTTTGGCATGAATGGCGTGCCGGTCGTACTATTTCAACTCCACGTGGCGATGTGGTTTATCTTGATCTCCGCCATTTGGGAGAGAAGAAATTGCTTGAACGCTTGCCCTTCATCTGTGAACTGGCAAAAGCGTATGTCGGCGTTGATCCCGTTAAAGAACCCATTCCTGTCCGGCCTACGGCACATTACACGATGGGCGGTATCGAAACTGACCAGAAATGTGAAACCCGCATTAAAGGGCTGTTCGCTGTCGGTGAATGTTCTTCTGTCGGCCTGCATGGCGCAAACCGCCTTGGTTCCAATTCTCTGGCTGAATTGGTGGTCTTTGGCCGTCTGGCGGGTGAAGAAGCTGTAAAACATGTTCAACAAACCAAACCCGTTAATGACCGCCCATTAGACGCCCAGGCCCGTGATGTAGTCGCACATTTGAACAACTTACTGAAACAGAAAGGGACGGAAAGTTGGTCGAAGATACGCGATGAAATGGGGATCTCGATGGAAGAAGGCTGCGGTATCTATCGCACCCCTGAACTGATGCTGAAAACAGCTGATAAAATTGCTGAACTAAAAGATCGCTTCAAACGAGTGAAAATCACCGATAACACCAATGTGTTCAACACGGATCTATTGTACACCATTGAGCTTGGCTTCGGCTTGGATGTGGCTGAATGTATGATTCACTCTGCGATAAACCGTAAAGAGTCCCGTGGCGCTCATCAACGCCTGGATGAAGGTTGTACCGAACGTGATGATGAAAACCTCCTAAAACATACGCTCGCTTTCTATAACCCTGGAAGTATCCCTCACCTAGAATACAGCGATGTGAAAATCACCAAATCCATACCCGCAAAACGTGTATATGGCGGTGAAGCCGCAGCACAAGAGAAAAAGTATAAGGAGCAGGAGAATGGTTGATATGAACACCCTGAGAGTGGAGGTCATGCGCTATAATCCAGAAAGTGACCATAAACCCCATTTTATAACCTATGAAATTCCTTATGATGAACAGACTTCTCTACTTGACGCCCTAGGTTACATTAAAGACAATCTCGCTCCCGACCTCTCTTACCGCTGGTCTTGCCGTATGGCTATCTGTGGCTCTTGCGGCATGATGGTTAACCGAGTGCCGAAGCTAGCCTGTAAAACCTTCCTGCGTGATTATCCTCCAGGAATGAGAGTTGAAGCGCTAGCTAACTTCCCTATTGAACGTGACCTGGTAGTGGATATGACCCACTTCATTGAAAGCCTGGAAGCGATCAAACCATACATCATCGGGAATGACCGCAAACCTTTTGAAGGCCCAAATATTCAAACTCCAGCACAGATGGCGAAATATCATCAATTTTCCGGCTGTATCAACTGTGGCTTATGTTATGCCGCTTGCCCTCAGTTTGGTCTGAACCCTGAATTTATCGGCCCAGCGGCAATCACGCTGGCTCACCGTTACAACCTCGACAACCGCGACCACGGTAAGAAGAAGCGTATGCCCCAACTTAACAGCCAAAATGGGGTATGGAGCTGTACATTCGTTGGTTACTGTTCTGAGGTCTGTCCGAAACATGTCGATCCAGCCGCAGCAATCCAACAAGGCAAGATCGAAAGCGCGAAAGATTTCATGATCGCCATGCTAAAACCACAATAAGGGGAGAGAAGAAAGTAATGACGACTAAACGTAAACCTTATATCCGCAGCATGGCTCCCAACTGGTGGCAGAAACTGGGCTTTTACCGCTTCTATATTCTGCGTGAAAGTACCGCCGTTACGACTATGTGGTTCAGTATCTTACTAATATACGGTCTATTCGCTCTAAAAGGCGGCGCACAAAGCTGGGATGAATTTGTCACATTCCTGAAAAACCCCGTCATCCTGCTGATTAATATCATCACTCTGCTAGGTGCTCTGCTGCATACTAAAACCTGGTTTGAGCTAGCGCCGAAGGCAGCTAACGTAGTGATAAAAGGCGAAAAAATGGGAGCTGGACCAATAATCAAACTACTATGGGCCGTCACTATTATCGTCACCATGATTATATTAGGCATAGCCTTACTTTAACCTCAAGGAGGATCTAATGAATCAAATACCTAAACGTTCCGATGAACCGATTTTTTGGGGATTATTTGGCGCCGGTGGGATGTGGGGCGCAATTGTAGCCCCTGCCATTATTTTATTGGTAGCAATCCTTTTACCATTGGGAGTAGCGCCGGAAGCATTAAGCTACACACGAATTCTAACTTTCTGTCAGAGCTTTATTGGTCGTGCGTTCCTATTACTGATGATTATTCTACCGCTATGGTGCGGTTCACACCGTATCCACCACGGTATGCATGACCTGAAAATTCATATCCCTGCAAGTAAATGGATTTTCTACGGCCTGGCCGCGATCCTGAGTGTTGTCGCGATTATTGGGGTTTTTACGTTGTAGTCGAACTATTCTGAATATTGTGCTTTCCGCTGGTTCATTTATTTTCCTTTCGATAATGAACTACTACAAAAAGTCGGTATTTCTTGATAAAGAATATCCCATATAGAAGCTGCACTGCCAAAATGTGAAGCCTTTGGAGTGCAGTTCAATATTAACTGGACAATTTCAAACCGATAATACCGGCGATAATCAGAACAAAACTTAGAATCCGGGCAAAACTTGCAGATTCACCGAACACTATAATGCCAAAAATGGCGGTACCCACTGCCCCTATTCCAGTCCACACCGCATAAGCTGTACCTATTGGCAAGCCTTTCATCGCATAAGCAAGCAACCCCATACTGAGCGCCACAGCACCGGCTGTAATAAGGCTCGGTATCAACCGGGTGAAACCATGAGTATATTTCAGGCCAACCGCCCAGACGACTTCGAATAAACCAGCAATAACAAGAACAAACCAGGACATATCAACGCCCCATATATAGTTGTGGAGTCGTCCCCAGAAAACGGCAGTATATCCAGGTCGTCCCGGATAACCATTAGAAACAGAGATGAATTATAGTCGTGTAAAATTGCAGTATCAATAACACAATATCGTGAGCTTAAAAGACAAAATAGCCATGCCCGGTATTATCACCAATAAAGAAAAACCACAGTCTGCTTCCAGAACTGCGGCTTTTATCGAATACAGTCGGGGTAATTATTTCACGCGAGAAACGTATTCACCAGAACGGGTATCCACTTTAATCACTTCACCGATTTGAACGAACAGTGGTACTTTAACTACCGCACCAGTGCTCAAAGTTGCTGGTTTACCACCCGTACCCGCGGTATCGCCTTTCAGACCTGGATCAGTATCCGTAATTTCTAATTCAACAAAGTTTGGTGGAGTCACAGAGATAGGCTGACCATTCCACAACGTCAGGATACACTCAGCTTGTTCTACTAACCATTTCGCATTATCGCCAACTGCTTTTTCATCAGCCGCTAATTGCTCGAAGGTTTCGTTATTCATAAAGTGCCAAAACTCACCATCGTTATACAGGTAAGTCAGGTTCATATCCATCACGTCGGCAGATTCTACAGAGTCAGTAGACTTAAAGGTCTTTTCCAGCAGTTTACCGGAAATCAGCTTACGAATACGAACACGGGCAAACGCCTGACCTTTACCCGGCTTCACGAATTCACTTTCAAGAATAGCGCACGGCTCGCCATCTAACATGATTTTAAGACCTGAACGGAATTCATTGGTACTATAAGTAGCCATGGAGATCCTCTTTCTAAACAAAATGGCTTAGCCAAAAAATGGCGCACATTATAACCCCAAAGATCATCATCAGAGAAGACTGGTTGAAACAACTTACAGATGTTATTACCGACCCTGATGAATTATTACAATTATTATCTTTAGATGAACACCCGACATTGAGTAAGGGGAGTGACGCACGTCGCCTGTTTCCACTACGGGTACCTAGGGCTTTTGTTGCACGTATGCAAGTAAACGATCCTGATGATCCGCTGTTGCTTCAGGTCATAACGACACCAGAAGAATTCACGCTTACACCCGGTTTTTCTACCGATCCTCTGGATGAACAACGTAGTGCTGTCCCCGGTCTATTACATAAATACCGTAATCGCGCACTATTGCTGGTTAAAGGAGGATGCGCGGTTAACTGCCGTTATTGCTTCCGCCGTCATTTCCCATACGAAGATAACAAAGGTAATAAACGCAATTGGCAGCAAGCGTTAGATTACATTCAGCAACATCCTGAGCTTGATGAGATTATCTTCTCTGGCGGCGATCCTTTAATGGCAAAAGATCATGAACTTGATTGGTTGATCAGCAATCTGGAAAAGATTTCCCATATCAAACGACTGCGTATTCACACTCGTCTGCCTGTGGTTATTCCTGCCCGGATCACAACAACACTTTGTGATCGGCTGGCGCAATCAAGACTACAGGTGCTCATGGTGACACATATCAATCATGCTAATGAGATCGACCAATCCTTACGGAACAGCATGATATTGCTGAAACAAGCAGGTATCACGTTATTAAATCAAAGTGTGCTGTTACGCAGTGTCAATAATCATTCTGATACTCTGGCTGATTTGAGCAATGCTCTGTTTGATGCAGGCATTCTGCCTTATTACATTCATGTGCTGGATAAAGTACAAGGAGCAGCCCACTTTATGGTCAGCGATGAAGAAGCCAGGGAGCTTATTCGAGAATTACTGACAAAAATTTCAGGTTACTTAGTACCTCGTCTGGCAAGGGAAATCGGCGGAGAACCGAGTAAGACGCCTCTTGATTTGGGATTAAGGCAAAATTAACAAAAAATTCATGCCCGGATACTTTTCAGCCGGGCATATCATCCAAACTCTGAATGCCATTACTGGCATTTATAGACCTGACCAATCATTTTACTATCCAGTGGAGCAAAGCTCGATAACAGACTTTCACTCGGACTGGTGACTCCATAAATCACATTTCCCCCCATGACTGCGGCTTTATTGCGTAAATCATTGGCTGCCCCACGCATCGAACTGCTTTCATTACTTACACCAGTCATCCAGTTGCTTTGTGTACCTGTCACTTCACCTAACAGCTGACATTCGCTGCCAGGCTTAGTGTCAACAAAACGCACCTGTGAACCTCCAGAAGTTAATTGGTTGGTGGTTGTACACCCTGCCAGCAGTAGCAACACTGAAGCGTTGAGCAAAACTTTAATTCGCATGTTTTTCCTCACTCATTGTTGTAAATTCGACAATTAATCAACAATATACCTTGTTGTGCACCAATATCGCAAAAAATAATTTAATAAAGTACCCTTAAGGTAAAATGTTTAGGCTAAAAATCTTTTATACCAAGATGAATTCAGTAAAAAAACAGGGAAAATAACCGAATAAATAATACGAATAAGCTCAATAAGTTACTTTTCCCATAAAAAGGTAACTCATTAATTATCCCATTGGTTATCTCCCCAAAAAACATTTTATCCATTATATAAATGGCCTGATAGGAAATTCACAATACTACAAGTGCCAAAACTAATATGGATTATAAATTCCCCTACATCTCTCTTAATTTAAAGAATCAATCTGCAATATTAAAAGTATAATGTAAATATTTAACCAATTCGTTAGCTCCTAAGAGCTCCTTGAATAAACTTATAATAATCATACATATATTTCCTGCTAGCATATTTTCGCTTGTTTTCTATCTGATAAATTCAACTCATATGTTACGAATGATATTAAACTTAAACCATATCATTAAAAATACCATTAGAACATCTATCAACAGTTTTAAGTTGGTAATATCTCATAACAATCTTTTATTAAATAATGATCTGGCAGTATATTTCACAAAAATTACACTTATTAAGATGATTTGGCAATTATACTCATCTTAATTTCATGTGTATTTTATTATATATAAATAATTATGTCTTTTTAACACGGATTCAATTTGAATACAGATATTTCATTGATACCACGATAACACTCGATCAAATATTTTCGTGGTACCAATTTTATGGTTATTACCATCCATCACCAATATGGATGTGCTCTGCTAGATAATCGAGAAATACCCGTACTCGTGATGGAGGCTGCCTGCCTGTGCCGACAAAAGCGGCATATATTTCTTCCTTATCGCCAGGATTATAATTCTCAAGTACAGGTAGCAGCAAACCAGCCTGAATATCAGCATTCACATGGAAGCGGGCCAGTCGTGCTAAGCCAAGTCCTGCTATTGCAGCTTTACGCATGGTTTCTCCATCACCAAGTAACAAGTTCCCTGAAGGCAATTGTTGCCCCCACTCTTCCGAACCGATGAAAGGCCAGGCTTTCACATGGCGGGTGAAACCAAAACCAAGTCGATTGTAACGACCCAGATCGCTAGGCGTAGCGGGCATCCCTACTCTTTCAAAGTATGAAGGAGATCCTACCACAACCATTCGACTTGACCCCAGCCGGCGCACCATGAGACATGAGTCGTCCAGAGGGGGACCGGTACGAATTGCCACATCGCTATGATCATCAAGTAAATCCACTACCAAGTCACATAACGAGATGTCGAGCGTGATCTCCGGGTAGCATTGCAGGAAGTCCGGTAATAAAGGCATCAAGCAATGTTTTCCAAACGCAACATGACAATTCACACGTATCCGTCCACGCGGCGCCGTTCCCTGATTTGCCTCTTGTTCTGCGGCTGTGATGTCCTCCAAAATCCTGACACTACGCTCATAGAAAACAGAACCCTCAGCCGTTAATTGAAGTTTACGTGTTGTTCTATTCAACAGCCGCACACCAAGTCGTATCTCCAGTCGATTAATAAGCTTACTGACTGCTGATGGCGTCATGTCGAGCTTGCGAGCAGCGGCAGAGAGACTCTCCGACTCAATTACCTGAACGAATACAGCCATTTCTGTGGATCGATTAAATTTGTGCATAGATATTTGAATTATTTTCCAAAGTCCTATGGATAAATGAATTTTAGTCTAATATGCTCATTTTTTCTAAACTTAAGGAAATATTTTTTTGCTTAAGAACTTGTCCTATGCCAAATCATCTTTATTACTTAACACCTTGAACCGCTTTTTAAGCTAATGAAGAGGACAATCACTTTGTAAAGCCGCAGTTTCACATGGAGCAGGAGCAGGAGCAGGAGCAGGAGCAGGAAACAGTGTTGCACAAACTTTAATCACGAGTATAGCAGCACTACAGAAGGAAAAGGAGAAGAGGACATTATAGCAAGAGCAACATCACTTCAACGTACATTTTTCATAAATATTACGGAAATACAGGCTTTCATCCCTATCTGAAATCAGACCCGGAGACCGATATCCAAGCTTGAACCTCAGCCCGGATATCGGATTTTTTAAATGCTATTTTAGCGGGGTGGGGATATTCACCACGATATTAATCGGTGACCACAATGGACGTAGCCCGCCAGGCTAGCTACCTACGCGACTATTACATCATGCCGCCCATACCGCCCATGCCACCCATACCGCCTGCGGCACCTAAATCAGCTTTATCGTCTTTAGGCAGATCAGTGATCATACATTCAGTGGTGATCATCAGACCAGCGATAGATGCCGCGAATTGTAGTGCGGAACGAGTCACTTTAGTTGGATCCAGAATACCCATTGCGATCATATCGCCATACTGTTCAGTCGTTGCGTTATAACCGTAGTTGCCTTCACCCGCTTTCACGCTGTTTGCGATAACAGATGGCTCTTCACCTGAGTTGTCAACGATCTGACGCAAAGGAGCTTCCATCGCGCGCATTGCAACACGGATACCTACGTTTTGATCTTCGTTATCGCCTTTCAGACCAGCAATAGCAGCCGCAACGCGAACCAGAGCGACACCACCACCAGCTACCACGCCTTCTTCTACTGCTGCGCGAGTTGCATGCAGAGCATCGTCAACGCGAGCACGTTTTTCTTTCATCTCAACTTCTGTTGCAGCGCCAACTTTAATAACAGCAACACCGCCAGCCAGTTTAGCTACACGCTCTTGCAGTTTTTCACGGTCATAATCAGAAGTGGACTCTTTGATCTGCTTATTGATCTGAGAAACACGGCCTGCAATTGCAACTTCTTCACCAACGCCATCAATAATGGTGGTGGTATCTTTGTTGATAACGATACGTTTTGCCTGACCCAGATCTTCCAGAGTTGCTTTTTCCAACTCCAGACCAATCTCTTCAGAAATAACATTACCGTTAGTCAAGACAGCGATATCTTGCAGCATAGCCTTACGGCGGTCACCGAAGCCAGGCGCTTTAACCGCAGCAACTTTGACGATGCCACGCATGGTGTTAACAACCAGAGTAGCCAATGCTTCACCTTCAACATCTTCCGCAATAATCAGCAAAGGCTTGCTTGCTTTAGCTACACCTTCCAGAACTGGCAACAGTTCACGGATGTTGGAGATTTTTTTATCTACCAGAAGAATATATGGATTTTCTAATTCAACAGAACCGTTTTCTGGTTTGTTGATGAAATAAGGAGAGAGGTAACCACGGTCGAACTGCATACCTTCAACGACATCCAGCTCGTCTTCCAGGCCAGTACCTTCTTCAACGGTGATTACACCTTCTTTACCGACTTTATCCATCGCTTCTGCGATCAATTTACCCACAGTCTCGTCGGAATTCGCGGAGATAGTACCTACCTGAGCAATAGAGGTGGAATCTGAGCAAGGTACGGACAGCTTTTTCAGTTCTGCCACTGCCGCAACCACGGCTTTATCAATACCGCGTTTCAGATCCATTGGGTTCATACCAGCGGCTACGGCTTTCAGACCTTCAGTAACAATAGACTGAGCCAATACAGTTGCTGTTGTTGTGCCGTCGCCCGCAGCATCATTCGCTTTAGAGGCAACTTCTTTCACCATCTGAGCACCCATGTTTTCGAACTTGTCTTCCAGTTCAATTTCACGAGCTACGGAAACGCCGTCTTTAGTGATTGCAGGAGCACCGAAAGATTTATCCAGCACAACGTTACGGCCTTTAGGACCCAGGGTTACTTTTACTGCATCAGCGAGAATATTCACACCACGTAGCATCTTAACGCGAGCGTCGCTACCAAATTTTACGTCTTTAGCTGCCATTGTTTCTTTCCTTTAAATTCGTTCAGTTAAGAAGATCTAAGCGCAACAATTACGCTTCAACAATTGCCAGAATGTCGCTTTCAGACATGATCAACACTTCTTCGTTGTCGATCTTCTCTGACTTAACACCGTAACCATCGTTAAAAATAACGATATCTCCAACTTTCACACACAGTGCTTTTACATCACCGTTTTCAAGGATGCGGCCATTGCCCACAGCCAGGACTTCGCCACGAGTGGATTTACCCGCAGCAGTGCCAGTCAGCACAATACCGCCAGCAGATTTTGATTCAACTTCTTTACGCTTGACGATTACACGATCATGCAATGGACGAATATTCATTGATAGCTCTCCTATAAGAAAGTCCATATCAGGTAAGAGGATTGATACCAGCATGCTTTCATTAAACCAGTATCATAATAAATTAAATGGGGACTTATTTATGATACTTCAAGGGCAGGCAAAAAAATATTTTACTTTTTTCTTGCCCACAGAAAAAAACCGATGATTAAACTAAACATTCAGAAAATTACCGCTTATCAATGAGGCTTATGCTCGTCATCATCGGGTTTACTATCTTTCAACGTACGGGAGGCGTTATCCTGCTTACGCTCATATTCACCCTCGAAAGTATTACTATCTCGTCTAAACCCACCGCTATTATGAGGACGATAGAAATTGATATGTGGCATCAGTTTCATCACTAATGTTTTTTGAACCGCTGGCAGTAACAACAGCAATCCAAGGAAATCCGTAAAAAAGCCGGGAAGGACTAACAGGAAACCCGCCAGCAAAAGAGAAACGCTTTTTATCATTTCTGCGGCCGGACTCTCGCCATTAACCAGCTTCTGCTGGATCTGGAGAAAATTCTTTATGCCCTGACTGCGTACCAAAGAGATACCGACACAAGAAGTAAACAACACCAGTAACAGAGTTAACAGCACACCTAGTTCGGAGGCAACGCGCACAAATAAGGTTGACTCAATGTAGACAAGCAAAAATATCAGGATAAATGGCAACCAACGCACTTGGTGCTCCTTCAATTGATTTGGATGAACGGGTTGTATCCTGAATAAATCATATCAACAAAATCCAAGGGACAACCAAATTAATATTTTTTAGTTTATTAAAGATATAATTGGGGTCACAGTTATCGTTTTCAATCCTCTGAAAATTCTGCTAATTAGACACGCAATTGTGATAAATATCACATATATCAAATCAGACTAAACAAATACCACTATAAAGTGATCCAGATTCAATGCATTTATTGCTAACCAGCATATGATCACGTGGGCAATCCGGTGATAAAAAGTTCATATCATAACTATTGCCGTTGGCAACATAATGATTTAATGAACGCATAATTAGACAGTAAAAACGTCATCTAATAAGAAGGTTCTCATGTCAAACAACATTCGTATCGAAGAAGACCTGTTAGGTAAACGAGAAGTCCCTGCTGAAGCCTATTATGGTATTCACACCTTACGTGCGATTGAAAACTTCCATATCAGTAACAACACCATTAATGATGTACCCGAATTTATCCGTGGCATGGTGATGGTAAAAAAAGCCGCAGCCTTAGCTAACAAGGAACTGCAAACTATTCCTAAAAAGATTGCAGACATCATCATCAAAGCATGTGACGAAGTACTCCATGCCGGCAAATGCATGGATCAGTTTCCGGTCGATGTGTTTCAGGGCGGCGCTGGTACTTCACTCAACATGAATACCAATGAGGTTCTGGCAAACATTGGTCTGGAACTGTTAGGCCATAAAAAAGGCGAATATGAGTACCTGAATCCGAATGACCATTTGAATAAAAGCCAATCAACTAACGACGCCTACCCAACCGGTTTCCGTATCGCAGTTTATAACTCCATCCTGAAACTGATCGAGTCTATTGAACTGTTAATTGCGGGCTTCGATAACAAAGCCAAAGAATTCAGCGATATCCTAAAAATGGGTCGTACCCAGTTACAGGATGCCGTTCCTATGACACTAGGGCAGGAATTCAACGCATTCTCTATCCTGCTGAAAGAAGAAGTTAAAAACTTAAACCGAACCTCTGAATTACTGCTGGAAGTTAACCTTGGCGCTACTGCTATCGGTACCGGCTTGAACACAGCGCCAGGTTATCAGAAATTGGCGGTTGAAAAACTGGCTGAAGTTTCAGGTTTACCTTGCATACCAGCCGAAGATCTAATTGAAGCAACCTCTGACTGTGGAGCTTATGTTATGGTCCACGGCGCTCTGAAACGCCTGGCCGTCAAACTGTCTAAAATCTGCAATGACCTGCGTTTGCTTTCTTCTGGCCCTCGTGCCGGCCTGAATGAAATCAACCTACCAGAATTACAGGCAGGCTCTTCTATTATGCCGGCAAAAGTGAACCCGGTTATTCCAGAAGTTGTGAATCAGGTTTGTTTCAAAGTTATTGGTAACGATATTTGTGTTACTATGGCATCCGAAGCAGGCCAGTTACAGCTTAATGTAATGGAACCTGCTATTGGTCAGGCTATGTTTGAATCTATCTCTCTGTTAAGCAACGCTTGCTGCAACCTGGTAGAAAAATGCGTTAATGGCATCACGGCTAACAAGGAAGTTTGCGAAAACTTCGTATTCAACTCGATCGGTATTGTCACCTATCTGAACCCATTCATCGGTCACCACAATGGTGATATCGTTGGTAAGATTTGTGCCGAAACTGGTAAGAGTGTTCGTGAAGTCGTGCTGGAACGAGGCTTACTGACCGAATCTCAATTGGATGACATTTTCTCTGTAGAGAACCTAAAATGCCCATCTTACAAGGCAAAACGTTTTGACGATTAAGTTGTTGAATATAATAAAAAATAGCTCTTAGCAACAAGGCACGCGACTCCAACTGGATAGCGTGCCTTTTTACTTCCCTACATGCACAAAGTATTAACCTAAAATTTTCAAATTTTTAATTATTTCAAGGAGTCACTATTATGTTAGCCGTAGAATTGATTATCGTTCTGCTGGCCATCTTCCTGGGTGCAAGATTAGGGGGAATTGGCATTGGATTCGCCGGTGGTCTTGGCGTTCTAGTGCTGGCGGTAATTGGCGTTAAACCAGGGCATATCCCATTCGATGTTATTTCTATCATTATGGCAGTTATCGCTGCTATCTCTGCAATGCAGGTTGCCGGCGGTCTGGATTATCTGGTTCAGCAAACGGAAAAACTGCTGCGTAAAAATCCAAAATACATCACGGTACTCGCACCTATCGTTACCTATTTCCTGACATTGTTTGCAGGTACAGGTAACATCTCTCTGTCAGCACTGCCTGTTATTACTGAAGTTGCGAAAGAGCAAGGCATTAAGCCATGCCGTCCACTTTCGACGGCGGTTGTAGCGGCCCAAATCGGCATCACCGCCTCACCCATTTCCGCGGCAGTCGTTTACATGTCTTCTCTGATGGAAGGCCACGGCGTCAGCTATATCCATCTGTTAATGGTGCTATTACCATCCACTTTCTCCGCTATCGTTCTGATGTCTTTCATCATCTCCTGGGCGTTCAATTCCAAGCTGTCTGATGATCCCGTTTACTTAAAGCGTTTGGAAGACAATCTGGTAACTCTGCGTGGCAGCAAACAAATCGAAGTTAAACCAAAAGCTAAAGCTTCCGTTCTGTTATTCCTGTCAGGTGTTATCAGTGTTGTTATCTATGCTATCGTCAATAGCCCAAGCATCGGCCTGATTGAAGAACCTCTGATGAACACCACTCACGCTATTCTGATCATTATGTTGAGTGTCGCAACTATCACGACGATGTTCTGTTCAATTGATACTGACGCTATCCTGAACTCCAGTACCTTTAAAGCGGGTATGAGCGCATGTATCTGTATTCTAGGTGTTGCATGGCTAGGAGACACTTTTGTACAGGCGAACATGGATTGGATTAAAGACACTGCTGGAGACTTAATCCACTCTCAACCTTGGTTGCTAGCGATTATTTTCTTCTTCTGTTCCGCCCTACTCTATTCTCAGGCGGCAACCGCCAAGGCATTGATGCCGATGGCTTTGGCTCTGAACGTCACACCATTGACAGCTATCGCTTCTTTCTCCGCGGTTTCTGGGTTGTTCATACTGCCCACTTATCCAACCTTGGTTGCCGCAGTTCAGATGGATGACACCGGCACTACCCGTATCGGCCGTTTTGTATTTAATCATCCATTCTTTATCCCTGGCACCATTGGAGTTGCACTAGCTGTGGCCTTCGGTTTCCTATTTGGCAGTATGATCCTCTAATTCCGGCTGCCAATAATCACTTAATCCAGGGGCGTATACCGCCCCTGACACCCCTCTCCCAAACGATCTATTTTCTCTGAAAACCTTCGATGACTGTTCTAATCTTAACCAGAGCACTTTCTGGTCTGACAGCCTTAGGTTATAGTGCTGAATCTATTTCATTTAATTAGCGATCATTATCTTTATGATTAAACGTACTCTGATGCTATTTTTGCTGCTTTGCAGCTCCCTCTTTACCCCAATGGCAGCGAACGCGCTGTTTGAACAACCGGGGCAGAATCTATATTTGCCAGTAGATCAGGCATTCATGTTTGATTTTCAGCAAAAAGGCGACAAATTGACGTTAGATTGGCAAATCAAACCGGGTTATTACCTTTATCGCAAACAACTTCATATTGAGCCGCAACAGGCCACACTGGGTAAAATCACGTTGCCACAAGGTACAGCTCATCGAGATGAGTTTTTTGGTGAAACCGAAGTTTATTTCCAACAACTTATCGTCAATGTTCCTGTTACAGAGGCGAACAACAATTCCAATATCGTTGTCACTTATCAAGGCTGTGCCGCCGCAGGATATTGCTATCCACCGGAAACCCGCCTTGTTCCATTGAGTGCAATTGTTCCATCAAAAACAACTGACGCAACACCCACCGAATCTGTTGAGAAAACACCAGAGAGTGCATCAAATGATCAACAACATTTACCTTTCTCACCACTCTGGGCAATTTTGATTGGCATCGGCATCGCCTTTACACCTTGTGTACTGCCGATGTATCCATTGATTTCCAGCATTATTCTTGGCAGCCAACGCCCTAATAGCCTAAAACAGATATTTTGGTTAGCACTCAGCTATGTTCAAGGCATGGCGATCACCTACACATTACTTGGATTGATTGTAGCGGCTGCTGGTCTACAATTTCAGGCCGCACTGCAACATCCGTATGTACTGATTGGCTTATCAGTATTGTTTACTCTGCTGGCACTATCGATGTTCGGCCTCTATTCTCTGCAACTGCCTTCCGCTGTTCAGACGCGTTTAGTCAACTGGAGCAACCAACAAAAAAGCGGTTCACTTTTCGGTGTATTCGCTATGGGTGCGTTAGCGGGGTTAATTTGCTCCCCTTGTACTACCGCGCCTTTAAGCGCTATTTTGCTCTACATTGCTCAAAGTGGTAATACTGTGGCAGGCGGCCTAACCCTTTATCTTTATGCTTTGGGAATGGGGTTGCCGCTCATCGTCGTCACCCTGTTTGGTCATAAACTCCTGCCACGTAGTGGGCCTTGGATGCAGTATGTTAAAGAAGCTTTTGGCTTCATTATCCTCGCGCTACCCGTCTTCCTACTGGAAAGGGTCATCGGTGATACCTGGGGAATACGATTATGGAGCCTGCTGGCAGCCAGTTTCCTGGGATGGGGATTTGCTCTGACGATTAGAAGCCAAAACGGTTGGGTACGAGTTATACAACTGATATTGTTGATTCTGATGCTGATAGCTACCCGTCCATTGCAGGATTGGTTTTGGGGTACAACTGTTACCCAACAGCCGCAACATAGCCTAAATTTCCGTCAGATAAATAACTGGCAAGAATTAGAACAAATAATGACACAAAACAGCCATAAAACCATTATGCTTGATTTCTATGCTGACTGGTGTACCGCTTGTAAAGAATTTGAAAAATATACTTTCAGCGATCCACAAGTTCAGTCACAACTGCGGGATACCTTACTGTTACAGGCCAATGTCACGAACAACAGCCCGCAACAGAAACAGCTTTTAGAAAAACTGAGCGTTCGGGGATTACCGACCATTCTGTTTTTTGATTCCCAGGGAAAAGAGATCCCCGATTCACGGGTAAATGGTTTTATGGATGCAACTCGCTTTAACGAGCATTTGCAACATCTGCCAAAATGATTCAGAAGGAGAACACCGTGCAACGAGAACAAGTTCTTAGTCATGCCTTAAACTTACTGGAGCAACATGGCTTATCCATCACAACTGAGATACTTTTTGGTTCGCTTAACATGGATATCGAATATCTCAAGCAATTCTGGCCTGATCGGGAAGCGCTGCTTTATGACTGCCTACGTTATCACAGCCAACAGATTGAAGTCTGGCAGCGACAAATATTACTGGATGAAAATCTGACACCAGAAGAGAAGCTACTAGCTCGTTATGCAGCCCTTGATGAAAAAGTAAAAGAGAAGCGCTACCCAGGTTGCCTATTTATCGCGGCCTGTAGCGAATTCCCTGAATCTGACCACCCTATCCATCAATTAGCTGAATTACAAAAACAGAGTTCTTCCCGTTACACCACCGAGCTACTACATCAACTGGATATTGAAGATTGCGAACTCGTTGCTAAACAGATGGAACTGATTCTGGAAGGCTGCCTGAGTAAGCTACTGATCAAACGGGATATTGATGATATCGCCACGGCAAAATTGCTGGCAGAAGATGTTTTAGCTATTGCCTTATGTCGCAAAAATGGTGCGTTAAGTTAACAAAAATCAGCGTGACTGCTCCCCACCGTAAACGAGGGTGTCGCAAAAGTTAACCCTTATCAGCTAATATCAGTTAAGCTCTGGGTTAATATTCCAAACGAGACCTTCTATGACTCAATTCCTACGGCAACTGACACCTTCCGTTCATACCGGGCGTCAGTTTGTCACCGCTCAGCACCTAACTGTACTGGAAGGAACTCTTTCCCTCCATGACTATTTGAAGCAAGTGGGGGAACGCACGGCATTTATTGTCTCCGATATCCTTGATGAGCAGAATTGGGCCCCCTTCGAACGCGATTACGCCTCATCCGGTAGAGCGCCGTATTCCCCACGTTCCATGATGGGCATTCTGCTTTATGGACTCATGAAAGGGATCAGTTCTCTCAGAGGACTTGAACGGCTGGCACGTCTGGATTTGGGATGTCTCTTTGTGAGTCATGGCATTACTCCTGATCACGCCAGCCTTGGACGTTTCATCTATCAACATCAATCCACGCTGACGGACTCGTTTTTTGAAGGGGTAGCCTCATCCGTATTACATCACAGTCAATCCGGTGTTTCCTGTCTGGCGGGGGACGGAACCGTGATAGAAGCGGCGTGTTCTCACTATAACCTCCTGACTCAGGAGGCGATTTTGCGAGAAAAAAAGCGTTAACTACCGCCCCCGCCAATCCCCAAAAAGCAGATAAAATCAGGCGACTGGAACAATCTGCCGCCGTCTTACAAATCCGACAAGAAAATCGTGAAAAAAACGGTAAAGACGCCAGCCAGTTACGTATCAACCCGATAGAGCCAGAAGCGATGATCCAGCGGCTCAAGCGGGGACGGGGATTTTCCAGTGCGTATAAACCTTCCGTTTTGGTCAATGAGGCCCGTATCATTGTTGCTCAAACAGTCGATCCTTCCAGTGAAACACGAGTTGTCGCGGATTTACTGGCTCAACATTATCGGCTATCAGGGTGTCATCCCAAAACCCTCTTACTGGATGCGGGTTATTTTCATGATGAGGTTATCGCTGAGGCTCAAAAACACGCGATCCTGTTGTTCTGTCCTGAAGGTAATGACCGACAGAGCCCAAGAAAAATCTACCCAAAATCGCGGTTTATTTATCATGCGGAGAAAGACCTTTATATCTGCCCGGCCAATGATAAGTTACTTCATGTCAGTACAGTAAAACCGTCCGAAAAGAGCCGTGGGCATCGGGTTTACACGGGAGCAAATTGTGCCGATTGCCCGAAAAAAGAAAAATGTACGCAAGCGAAAAAGGGCAGAAAAATTAAACGTTACCCGGAAGATGAAGCGCGGGATAAACTGCGTTCACGTATGACCAACCCGGAGTCAAAGCGGATATTGAGTCAACGAAAAGTCATGGTAGAACCGATATTTTCTGCCTTACGGGGTACCCAGGGACTGGAGCGTTTTCGGCGCAGAGGTTTATCGGCAGTCAGAGTGGAATTTACCTTGCACGCCATAGCGTATAACTTATCAAGGGCCGTTGCCCTGATATTATGGGCTATTTTTAGCCTATCATGGGTTGTCAGTCCCAATAACAGGCAATAAATCTCTGTGGGTTTATTGTCAATGCCGGCCTTTTGCGACACCCTC